>NZ_CAISIQ010000494.1 GCF_903885465.1 uncultured Nevskia sp. | reverse complement strand
TCCACCGGCAGCGCCGGTGCTGCCTTCCGCATGCGTCTGGTGGTGACCCTGGCCTATTTGCCGCTGTTGTACTGGGCCACGATCCATGGCGGCCTGATCGGGGCCGGTGTGGCGGCGGTGATCGGTGCCGCGCTGATGCTCGGAGGCCAGCTATGGCTGGTGCTGAGGTGGTATCGCCGGACAGAACTACCCAAGGGTGACTGACCGCCGGTGTCGGTTGGTACACTTACTGCTGTGACAGGTAGTACCCGAAACGCACAGCGCGCACAGCGTCCTTCCTTCCTGAACTCCCTAGAACTCTAATAATGCTGCAGCCCACTCCGACGGCGAGCGGACTTCCCGAATACCGCCCAGCTGGCTTCGAAACCCTGCCTCAGGCCCTGGATTACGCGGCTCAAGGCGCGACCGGGATCAATATCTACTCTGGCAAAGGCATCCTGCTGGAAGCCTTGAGCTACCGGGAGCTGCGCGAACAGAGCCTGGTGCTGGCCCGCAAGCTGCTGGCCCGCGGCCTCAAGCCGGGACACCGTGTGGCCTTGATCGGCGAATCCGATGGCGATTTCGCCCGTGCCTTCTTTGCCTGCGAATACGCCGGCCTGGTGCCGACGACCTTGCCGCTGCCGGCAGCTTTCGGCGGCCGCGCGGCCTATGTCGCGCATATCCGCCGGATGATCGAGATTGCCGACGCCTCGGCCGCGTTTGCGCCGGCGGCGCTGGTCGAATGGCTGGCGGAAGCGGTCGATGGCCTCAACCTCGCGGTGTCCGGCATCCTGGACCAGCTGAAGGACGATCCAGACGACGGCCGCGAATTGCCGGTCGTTGGCGCGGAAGACCTGTGCTATTTGCAGTTTTCGTCCGGCAGCACGCGCTTTCCGCTCGGCGTTGCGGTGACTCAGCGCGCGCTGATCGCCAACGTCTACGGCATTGCCTGCCACGGCCTGGGAATCGGCCCGACTGACCGCTGCAGCTCCTGGCTGCCGCTGTATCACGACATGGGGCTGATCGGCTTTCTGCTGACGCCGCTGGCCTGCCAGATCTCGGTCGACATGTTTGCGACACGCGATTTCGCACGCCGGCCGCTGCTCTGGCTGGAACTGATCACGCGCAATGGCGGCACGTTGTCGTATAGCCCGTCGTTCGGCTACGAACTGGCTGCACGGCGCGCGGAAACCGCGTCTTCGGAAGGGCTGGACCTGTCGTCCTGGCGCGGTGCCGGCATCGGCGGCGACATGGTGCGCCCGGAGCCGCTGGCGAAGTTCGCGGAGCAGTTCGCCGTGCGCGGTTTCAAGGCTTCGGCGTTCGTGCCGAGCTACGGCATGGCGGAAACGGCGCTGGCGCTGAGCTTCGCGCCGGCCGGGCAGGGCATCCGTTTCGATACTCTGGACAGCGAACGGCTGGAGCGTGAGAACCTCGCCGTGCCGGCAGGAGCCAGCACCGAGCGTCGTCGCGATTTCGTGCTCTGCGGCCCGGCGTTGCCGGATCATGCGTTCGAAGTGCGTGGCGAGTCCGGCAAGCTGCTGACGACCGGTCAGGTCGGCCGCATCTACGCTCGCGGCCCGAGCATGATGCAGGGCTATTACGGCCAGCTGGAAGCCACCGAGGCGGTGTTGGCCGCTGATGGCTGGCTCGATACCGGCGATCTCGGCTATTTCCGGGATGGCCAGATCGTCATCACCGGCCGCGCCAAGGATCTGATCATCGTCAACGGCCGCAACATCTGGCCGCAGGATCTGGAATGGACAGTGGAGCGCGAAGTCTCGTCGCTGCGCAGCGGCGACGTTGCGGCAGTATCGGTCGATGACGGCGGTTCGGAGCGGATCGTAGTACTGGTCGAGTTTCGGACGGCCGATGACGAAACGCGCGACAACCTGAAGAAGGAAGTGGCCGGCGTGCTGCGGATGCGTCACGGCGTCGAGACCGACGTCGTCACCGTTCCGCCGCGGACGCTGCCGCGCACGTCGTCCGGCAAGCTCAGCCGTTCGAAGGCAAAAACGATGTATCTGCAGGGCAGCTTCGTCGCTGCGGCGCCGGTATCCTCGAGTTGACCAGCGGTACTGCCCGCGGTTCGTTCACGGTGGCAGTGACCGGGGCGACCGGTTTTCTCGGTCGCCATGTGGTCGCTGCGCTGGTGGCTCGTGGCTGCAAGCTGCGCCTGCTGGCGCGTCGTGAGCCCGTTGATGGCAGCTGGGGCGATGCAACTCCGGACATCGTCCTCGGCACTCTGGACGACTCCGCCGCGCTGCGCCGTCTGGTGACTGGCGCCGATGCCGTGCTGCATCTGGCCGGGGCCATCAAGGCGTATAGCGATGAAGCGTTCATGCAGGTCAATCGAGCTGGCACGCGGGCACTGGCGGAGGCCATGGTCGACGCTGCGCCTGAGGCTCATCTGGTTCACGTTTCCAGCCTCGCGGCGCGCCATCCGGAGTTGTCCGGCTACGCGGCGAGCAAGCGAGCCAGCGAAGAAGTTGCATTCGCGGTGCTGGGTTCGGCAAAAGTCAGCGTGATTCGGCCGCCGGCAATTTACGGTCCTGGCGATCGCGAAACGATGGTGTTCTTCGAACTGGCGTCACGCCGCTTCGTGCCCTTGCCAGGCAAGCCTGAGGCACGGATTTCGCTGGTCCATGTGGCTGATGCAGCCGCATTATTAGCAGTACGGGTGATGAGTGAGCCGACCGGCAAAGTGCAGTCGATCACCGATGCCTGTCCTGAGGGTTATGGCTGGAAACAGATACTCGGCGCGGCGGCAGAGGCAGTTGGCAATCGGGCTCCGGCCTACTTTCAATTGCCAGCCGGCCTGTTGCGCGGCGTTGGCGGCGGTGTTGGCGCGTTCGCCAAACTGATCGGCAGATCGGACATCATCAGCGCCGGCAAGATTCGCGAATTGCTGCATGAAGACTGGGCAGTACCGGAGACAGAGCTGTTGCGGGAGCCGTCCGCACCTCCGCAACATTCCCTGCTGGCGGGTTTCGCCAGCACCGCGCAGTGGTACCGGCAGGCGGGCTGGCTTTAGAAGAACGCGGTTCAGGTGGGTTTGTGGTAGCTGAGCGGGCACGTGAACGCGCTATGACAAACTCGTTATCGTTGCTTTACAATCCGTCGATTCACGCGCTTGGCCGCCGGTGGCTTACACCGGTAAGCCGCGTTGAACGGGCGCAATCAATGAGGAACAACGGCTGATGACTGAGACTGTGCGCGACACGCAAGCGCAAATCATTGAGAGCTTGCGCAAGCTGCTGAAGAAGCCGGCGACGCTAGGACCGACGACCAATATCGTCAAGGATCTTCAACTCGATTCGCTGGCCGTGATGGATTTCATCATGTCGCTGGAAGACCAGTTCGAGATCGTCATCCCGCTCGACCGGGTCGCAGAGGTGGAAACCCTCGGCGATCTGGCGCTGGTTGTTGATGAACTGCGCGGAAGGAAATGAAATAGTGAGCATACTTTCGAAGTTTGCCCCGTTACGGCAGACCTATGACCAACTGCGTTCGGTGGGTCAGAATCCTTTCGAAATGGTCTTCGAAGGCATGCTGTCCTCGACCGAGGGCATGTATCGCGGCCGGAAGACGATCCTGCTCGGTACCAACAACTATCTGGGCCTGACGTTCGACGAAGCCTGCATCGAAGAGTCAGTTGCCGCCGTCCGTGCCCACGGCACCGGCACTACCGGTTCGCGCATTGCCAACGGCAGCTACGGCACGCATCGCACACTCGAGAAAAGTCTCGCGAAGTTTTTCAATCGCGAGCACTGCATGGTGTTCTCGACTGGCTACCAGGCCAATCTGGGCATGCTGTCGACGCTCGCCGGCAAGGGCGACTACCTGCTGCTCGATTCCGACAGCCACGCCAGCATCTATGACGGCGCCCGCCTCGGCCATGCCGAAGTGGTCCGTTTCCGTCACAACGATCCGGACGATCTGCACAAGCGCCTGAAGCGCCTGGCCAACGAGCCGGGTCAGAAGCTGGTGGTTGTCGAAGGCATCTACTCGATGCTCGGTGACGTTGCGCCATTGCGCGAATTCGCCGAAGTGAAGCGCGAGATGGGCGCCTGGCTGATGGTTGACGAAGCCCATTCGCTCGGCGTGCTCGGCGACAATGGCCGAGGTCTGGCCGAAGAAGCCGGTGTCGAGGCCGACTGCGATTTCATCGTCGGCACGTTCTCGAAGAGCCTCGGCAGCGTCGGCGGTTTCTGCGTTTCGAATGTCGAGGATTTCGACATCCTGCGCGTCGCCTGCCGTCCTTACATGTTCACTGCTTCGCTGCCGCCGTCGGTGATGGCGTCGACGATCATGGCCCTGCGCCGCATGCAGGAAGAGCCGCAGCGTCGCAAGCGCCTGCACGAGAACGCCGAACGTCTGTATTACGGGCTGCGCAACCTCGGTTTCGCCGTGGGCCCGCAGTGCAGCCCGATTGTGTCTGTCGCAGTGGCCGATGCGCCGCTCGCCGTCGAGTTCTGGAATCGTCTGCTCGAAGGCGGTCTCTACCTGAATCTGGCGCTGCCGCCAGCAACGCCGACGCCGGCGCCGCTGCTGCGCTCCAGCATCAGTGCCGTGCACACCCCGGCCCAGATCGATCGCGCTGTGCAGCTGTTCGAAGCGGTTGGCCGCCAGCTTGGCGTGCTGCCGCCGCTGGTCAATACCACTGCCCGCAAGCGCGTTTCGACGCCGATCAGCGCCCCGCCGCTGGCGGAAGTGGCCATGCTGGCTTCTGGCGGTATCCGCTGAACGGACTCCGAGCAGGATCGGAAACGATCATTGACTCTGTAATGATTTCGTAAGCGTTCGGTCGCTACGTTAAAGGCCCGGAGTTCCGGGCCTTTTTTTGTTGCGGCATCGGAGGCCGAACATGATTGATAAAAAAGAAAACGCCTTCCCGAAAGGCGAAGTGAAGATCGGGTTCCTGTTCAATCACGATCATCTGCACCAGATTGCGCACAGCGCCCCGATCGCTTTCGAGCTGGGCCGTGCACGCACTGGCCAACCGGTGGTTCTGCTGGCTTCCGATCAGCGTCAGCTCGACTACCTGCAGCGTCTCGCGGGGGCCTATCCCGGTACTCGTGTCGAATACCGTCTGCTGAGCCTGGAGGACGGTTTTCGCAGTGTCGGCAGGCACTTGGATCGGCTGCTGCCGTTCACGCGGCTGATGACCTTGTGGCAGCACCGCAGTGCCTTCCGGGATATGGAAGTGCTCGTGGTGCCCGAGAAGACCAGCCTGATCCTGCGTTCGCGCTTCGGCCTCAAGCATCTGAAGTTCGTGCATACCCGGCACGGCGCAGGTGATCGCGAAGTCGGTTTCGATCGCGCCAGCGGTCAGTTCGATCTGGTGCTGATGTCCGGGCCGAAGATTCGCGATCGCCTGCGCGCGGCCGGCCTGCTGCACGAAGACGGTTACGCGATCACCGGTTATCCGAAATTCGACCTGCATGCCGCTGGCGCGCGGCTGAAGCTGTTCGACAACGATCGGCCGACCGTGCTCTACAACCCGCACTGTTCGCCGAATCTGTCGTCCTGGTACACCGTGGGCCTGCAGGTGCTCGAAGCGTTTCGCAAGTCGACGCGCTACAACCTGATCTTTGCTCCACACGTGATGCTGTTCAAGAAACAGTTCCAGGTATCGCTGCAGAACTGGCGCATCGATCGGCCGGGCGAAATTCCCCAGATCTATCGCGACTGTCCACACATCCATATCGATCTTGGCAGTGAACGCAGTGTTGACATGAGTTACACCCGCGCCGCCGATCTGTACCTGGGCGATGCCTCGAGCCAGGTCTACGAGTTCCTGCACGAGCCGCGGCCCTGTCTGTTCCTCGATGCTCAGCGCAGTGTCTGGCAGCAGGATCCGAACTACCGGCATTGGACGACTGGCCCCGTGATCGGCTCGGCCGAAGGCATCGAAGCTGCCGTAGACGCTGCATTTGCAAGTCATGGCGATTACCGGGACACGCAGCTCGAACTGTTTCGCTACAGTTTCGATCTCGGCGATCGCCCGTCGGCGCAGCGGGGCAAGGACGCTATCCTCGCGTTCGCGGAACGGCTTATGCTTCGGCCCTACGTGGACACTGGGCTCATCGCCTGAACGTCCTCTTCATCTTTTGTTCAGGTCGTAAAGTCCCATGAGTCGTCCATGAGCAGTGACTTCATCTACGTCGACGAGCCGATTTCCCACGTGCATCGTCGTCGCGAGATTGCCGCGAAACACCCCGAAGTGCGGGCGCTGATGTCGCGCAATCCGCTGTCGGCGCTGTGGATCGTCGGCCTGGTTGGCGTGCAGTGGTTGGTCGCTACGCAGGCGGAGGGTTTCGAGGCCTGGGCGTTCATTGCCGTCGCCTTCCTGTTCGGTGCCTTCATCAACCACGCGCTGTACGTGATGATCCACGAGTGCACCCATGCGCTGGTGTTCAAGTCGCAGACGCTGAATCGCCTGTTCGCGATCCTCTGCGATTTCGCGCTGGTGCTGCCATCGGCGATGGGCTTCCGCAAGTTTCACCTGCATCACCACCGCTATCTGGGCCAGTACGACATGGACCCGGACATCATCAGCCACCGGGAAGCGCAGCTGATCGGCAATTCCGCCTGGCGCAAGGCGGCCTGGGTGGCGCTGTTGCCGGTATCGCAGGCGCTGCGGCCGATGAAGCTGAAAGCTCTGCGCGGCGTTTCGCTGTGGGATGGCTGGGTGATCGGCAATCTGATCGCCGTGCTGATCGTCGATGCGCTGATCTATCTGTTCATTGGCCCGGCTGCGCTCGGTTATCTGGCGCTGTCGACCTTGTTCGCGCTCGGCCTGCATCCGCTCGGCGGGCGCTGGATCCAGGAGCATCACGTCACCGCCGAAGGGCAGGACACCTACTCGTACTACGGCCCGCTGAACAAGCTGTGCTTCAACATGGGCTATCACAACGAGCATCATGATTTCCCGGCCGTGCCGTGGAACAAGCTGCCACAGTTGCGGGCGATCGCGCCGGAGTCATACAACGGCCTGAAGTCCTACGATTCCTGGGTTGGCGTGCTGCGCCACTTCATCTTCGACCGCTCGATGTCCGGCTACAGCCGCATGGTCCATCCTTCGACGATGCCAGCGGGCGCCGCGCCTGCGACTGACGACTGAAGCTCAGCGAGGCCGCTGCGCCGCGACGATCGGCGCCATCTTGTCGAGCACCGCGTAGCCGCTGCGATCGAACGCCGCAGCGCCGAAGCGTTCGATGACCCGTTCCCGGCTCGCCAGACCCATCTGCGCTGCGCGCGTTCGATCGTCGGTCAGCGCCAGCAAGGCTTTCGCCAGCGCTGGCGGGTCGCCCACCGGCACGATGAACCCGGTCTGACCATCGGCGACGCTGCGGCGCAGTTCGCCGACCGGCGTCGCCACCACCGGTAGCGCCGCCTGCATCGCTTCGTGAGCGGCGATGCACATGCCTTCGTGATGCGAGGGCTGCACATAGCCGTGCAGGCTGGCCAGGAACGCGGCGGGTTGATCGATGAAGCCCATCAGCCGAACGTTGTCGAGACCGAGTCGCTCGATCCGCGCCGCGAGCGCCGCCGCTTCCGGACCTTCGCCGCCGATCAGGATTTCCAGCCGCCGCGCGGCCGCGGGATGCTGATCGCGCAGCCAGGCGGCGGCATCGATCAAATCCTCGTAGCGCTTGTTCGGGTGCAGCCGGCCGAGGCTGCCGATCCGGAACCGGCCTGCCGCGGCACAGGCGACCGCCTGCGGGGCATCGCTGCGCGCCCGAAAGATCGGCCAGATGTCGATCAACTCGGGCGCCACGCCGAGGGCTTCCCGTGTGAACGTGGCGACCGCCTCGGAATCGGCGACCCAGCGCGCCGCCCAGCGGCCGGTCAGCCTCAGCAGCAGGCGATTGCCGGGCTTCAGGAAGGCATTGTGCTGCCAGCTCAGCACCGGAATGCCGAGCAGACGGCCGGCGATCTGGCCGTAGACGCAGGCGCGGCTCAACGAAGTCCAGATGAAGTCCGGACGCTCCTTGCGCAGCAGCGCCAGCAGCTTGCCGAAGCTCGGCAGGATGTCCGCGGGGCCGCTGCCGATCAGGCTCCAGGCTAGGCCGGCGCGATCGAAGCGCTCGGCGGCGCGGCGATCCTGCGGCATCAATGCGACCACTTTCACCGTGTCGCCATGGCGCTGGGCGGTCGCGATCAGTTCCGGCACCGGAAACGCGGCACCGCCGCCATTCAGGCCATTGATCAGATACAGGATGCGCATGGCGTCAGGCCAGCCGTCACCGGATCGCTCCGCGTCGCCGCAGTTCCCAGAGCACGCGCGGCGAGGCGAGGATCGGGTGGCGCCGCTGCCAGGGCGTCAGCTCCATCTTGACGCCGCTGTGCCGCTCGATCTTCCACAGCAGGTAATCGACGCCGCCATCAAAGGTGTACGCGCTCTTGACCAGGCGCACGAAGTTCAGCGGCTTGCCGAGGCCGTGGCGCAGCGCCCAGCCGGCCGCCGCCGCCTGCCGATCAGATGAACTGAGCTGCGGGGTCAGCGACGAGCCGTCTTCGCTCATCTTGTAGGGCAGGCCGGCGGCCTCCCAGGCGAGTGGCAGCAGGGTCGTGTAGCGATCGCCGCCGAAGGCCATCAGGCTGTCGGTGCGGCTGGCTTTCTCGACTCTCAGCTCGGCGCTGTAGGTGCGCTTGTACAAGGCCTGCCAGTAGTCCCCGGCCGGGCCGGATTCGGGACCGAGACGGGCGGCCCAGCCGGCGGCGCTGATCACTGCTTCGCTGATCGAGTTGATGACTTCATCGCGGGCGGTATCGTCGCGGCTCCAAGCCAGCGCGGCCGGTTGCGAATAGCGTGCCCACATCGTCGTGTCGAGACCGCCGCGACGCATGCCGCGCCGGAACTGGTCGGCCCTGAGCACCGCGACTTTCGCGCGCAGCTTGCGGCCATCGACCTCGGGTTCCAGATACAGGATATTCGGCGGCAGCAGCCGATTTGCAGCGGCCGGCAGGCGCTTGCCGTACCAGCTGCGCAGCGAGTCGACCAGCACGTAATAGTCGAGCACCCCATCCAGTTCGCCGGAGCGCAGGTTCGAGCCGTAGAACAGCACGGCGACCACCGAGCCATGGCCGCGCTCTGCGAGCATCGCCGCGACTTGATGGATCGCCGCCGGCAAGGGCAGCGAAAGCTCTTCGGCGACAACGGCTTGCAGAGCTTGGCGGGCTGGATTCGAGGTCATGCGCGGCTCGGCGAATAGAAGGCGATGCGCGGGCCGGTGTGCAGTTCGACAAAGCCGTACGGGCCGGCGGTGTAAGCCTCGCCGTCGACCACCAGCGGCGCCTGCAGGCGTAGCGCCAGTGATTGCGCGCCGCCGCTGCGATAGGCGTGCGAGTGGCGCATCCAGTGGCTGGGCTTGCCGCGCAGCAGGCCCGGCAGGCTGCGCACGAAGCGCGGCGGCGGCGCGTCGATATCGAGCCAGCGCAGCGGCGAGTCGCCATGGTCGTAGAACGGCCACAGACCGTTGAACAGGCTGTGCAGGCTGGTGGCGAGGAACAGGAAACGTGCGCCTTCGCGTTCCGGCGCGCCATCGACGGCGATGCCCATCATGGTGCCGGCCTGCCAGTCACTGCGCGGGCCTCCGGCCATCGTTTGCCACAGCGCGCCGGCCATCGTCGCGGCCACCGCAGGGCCGTGCATGAAGCCACGATCGTGAACGGCGCCGAGCGCCAGCTTCCAGCCCTTGTAGAACGCCGCCGCGCCGACGAAGAAACCGAGCACCGGCGGCCGCGAACCATCTGGCCAGCGCAGCTCGATCGGCCGTCGCTCCTCGACATGGCCGCGCTGGCCGCTGGCCAGAGCATCGAGCAGCCGTTGCAGCGCTTGCGGGCCGTGGCCGGCACCGCCGACATCGGACGTCGCCAGATTGGCATTGCCGCCGGCGACCAGGCTCAGGGTCGGCAGCCGCGTACCGAACGCTGGCGGCAGCGCCGTCATCGCTTCGCGCAGGGTGCCGTCACCGCCGTCGACGATCAGATGGGTGACGCCGCGCGCGCCGTATTCGCGGACCACGGCCGGCACATCGTCGGCGGTGGCCGCGTCGATGCGCAGCAGCTCGACCTGCCGAGGCACCACGACTTCGCCCAAGCGGTCGCCGATCCGGCGGTTGCGCTGGCTGTTCGGGTTGCGGATCAGACCGATCCGCATCATGCCGCCAGCCAGGACCGTAGCGGGCCGTGACGGCGGGCGACCAAGCCCTGAAGGATCTGCACGGCATGCACGACCAGACTCAGCGCCGTCCATAGCGCGACCAGCAGGATGCCGAGATCCGGCCGGCCGGCGAGCGCGAACGGCGTCAGGATCACCAGGTTCGGATTGCGCCGCGCGGTGATCAGGCGGAAGAAGCTGTCGAAGCGCCGCCAGACGTGCACATGCATGTCGAACAGCGACATGAAGATGCCTTCGAGTACCCGCTGCACGACATAGCCGATCAGGATCACCCAGAGCGCCAGATCGGCGTAGGGCGTCGGCGTGCCGTAGGCGACGAGGCCGACGATCCAGGCCCACCACCAGAACGGTGGATGGATCAGGTCGATGCCGTGATCGAAGACATTGCCCATCGGCGACGAGGTCAGGGTGACGCGGGCCAGCTTGCCGTCGACGGTGTCGAGGAAAGTCATCAGCCAGCCGCTGGCCAGACCCAGCAGGTAGTGGCCGTTCCAGAAGGCCCAGAACGAGATCAGCACGGCGATGAAGCCGATCAAGGTGACCTGGTTCGGGCTCATGCCCCCGTGCGAGCACCAGCGCGTCACCACTTCCGCGGGGCGCGGCCACCAGAACTTGGTGACGAAATCGGTGACGCCCTTGTAGCTGCCGCTGAACATGCGCCGCTCGACGGCGGCCAGCGTCTCCGGCGTCAGCTGCAGCAGATACGGCGATTCCTTCTTGCGCAGCTCGTGGTTGTAGTTGCCGCCGACGTCTTCCGCGGATAGCGGCTGCACCTCAGCGGGCAGGCTGCCTGCACCGTGCTCGATCAGCGCGATCGCGGCCGACAGCTGCGCGGCATCGACATTGGCGGCAACCGCGCGCCGCGTTTCACCATCGATGATCACGGTGTTCGGCCGCGTCGCCAGGCCCTTGATGATCGAGACATCGAAGACCCAGTCGTTCGACACGATCAAGACGGAACCACCGGCGAAATCGCCGAGGCGATCGTAGCTGCGGATGTCCTTCACGCCGGCAATCTTGAGGCTGCGGTTCAGGCGCTCGGTCGACGTCATGCCCCACAGGCGAGTCGGATTGCGGCCGATGATCACGCCGAGCGTGGCGGGCGCAGCAGGCGAGGGGCGCAAGGGATCAGGATTCATCAAAAGCTGCCGTGAAAAAGCGCCGTATTATGGTGCAAAGCGGTAGGGTCTGACGGCTGCGCCGGCCGCGATTCCACCCAGTGCGCAGCTTCATCCCGCAACGATCAAGAACCATGTTCCGGCTGGCCCATTTTTCCGATCCGCACCTGCATCACGCCGAAGCGCCGCCCAGCTTGGCGCAACGCTTTTCCAAGCGCTCCTTGAGCCGCTTGTCCTGGGCGCGCGGGCGGGGCGCCCTGCAGCGGCCGGAACTGCTCGCGGCGGCGATCGCCGACATCCAGGCCCATGCGCCGGATCACTGGCTATGCAGCGGCGACATCACCAATCTTTCGCTGCCGGACGAGTTCGCCGCCGCCGGTCGCTGGCTCGCGAGTTTCGCTAGCGTCGAAACGATGTCGATCGTGCCCGGCAACCACGATGCGCTGGTGCCCGTGCCCTGGACCGAGAGCTGGGCGCATTGGCAACCGTGGATGCGCGGCGATGATGAGATGGGCTTGGGTAGCGCCAGCCACTTTCCGTATCGCCGCGTGCGCGGCGAGGTTGCGATCATCGGCTTGTCGTCCGCGGTGTCGACGCCGCCCGGCTTTGCCAGTGGCCGGTTGGGTGGCACGCAGCTCGATGCGCTCGCCGAACTGCTGCTGGCTTCGCAGCGCGACGGTCTGGCCAGAGTGGTGATGCTGCATCACCCGCCGGCCGATGGCGTCGTTCGCGCGCGCAAGGCGCTCGAGGATCGCGCCGCGTTCCGCAAGGTGATCGCCCGCTGCGGTGCCGAACTGGTGCTGCACGGTCATTCCCGCGACGCGCGTTTCGATCCGATCCGCGGGCCGGATGGTCTGGTGCCAGTGCTCGGCGTGCCGTCGATCTCGGCGGTTCCCAATCCAAAGGATGAGGGCGCCCGCTGGAACCTGATCGGCCTGGCCCGCGACGCCGGCCGCTGGACGATCGAAGTCACCGCGCGGCGCTGGCTGCCAGCGGCATCGGCCTTCGTCACGGCCGCGCATTACCGGATCGTCTGAGGCCGCGGTCGCGGTCAACGGCTGCACAAGCTGGGGTCTGTTGGCAGTTACTTTGCTCGCTGCGGCGGAGGTCGTTTGGGCCCAGTGCAACG
>NZ_CAISIQ010000493.1 GCF_903885465.1 uncultured Nevskia sp. | reverse complement strand
GTCAGCTTGCCGATCGCGGAAGAAAAGCCGCGCTTCGGCAAACGACGCTGGATAGGCATCTGACCGCCTTCAAAGCCGATCTTGCCGCGGCCACCCTTACGGGCGCGCTGACCTTTGTGACCGCGGCCAGCGGTCTTGCCCATGCCGGAACCGATACCGCGGCCGACGCGAACGCGAGCCGTCTTGGCACCAGCAGCAGGCTTGATCGTATTCAGTTTCATGACAACAGTTCCCAGTGATCAGTGGCCAATGGCCAGTAACAACACTTCAGCGAGTTCCGAACAGACAACAGGTCACTGGCGCAGGGCCATTGACCAGGGCTGTTTCAGACTTCTTCAATCTTCAGCATGAAGCCAATCTTGTTGACCATGCCCATATTTTCCGCAGTCGCCGGAACTACGACCGACGAATGCATCCGGGTCAGACCAAGGCCGCGCACGCAAGCGCGATGAGCCTGGAGACGACCGAACACGCTTTTGACGAGCGTGATTTTGACTTGCTTGGTAGCGCTCATGGCGATTCCTTAGTCCTTAACCGAGGATTTCTTCAAGAGTCTTGCCACGCTTGGCGGCAATCTCCGACGGCATGTTGAGCTTGCGCAGCGCGTCGACCGTTGCACGCACCATGTTCATCTTGTTGCGCGAGCCGAACGACTTGGCCAGCACGTTCTGCACGCCGGCAACTTCAAACACCGCACGCATCGCGCTGCCGGCAATGACGCCGGTACCGTCGGATGCAGGCTTCATGAATACCCGTGAGGCACCATGGATGCCCCAGATCTCGTGCTGCAGGGTCGCACCCTTCAGCTCGATCGAAATCATGTTCTTGCGCGCCTTCTCCATCGCCTTCTGGATGGCAACCGGCACTTCACGAGCCTTGCCATAACCGAAGCCGACCTTGCCAGCGCCATCACCGACCACGGTCAGTGCCGTGAAGGTGAACTGCTTGCCGCCCTTGACCGTCTTCGACACACGGTTGACGGCGACCAGCTTTTCCTTGAAATCGCCGCTCTGCGAGTCGTCGAAATTGTAGTTGGGATTAGCCATTTAATTAAAACTCCAGTCCAGCTTCGCGAGCGGCGTCGGCCAGCGCCTTGATGCGGCCGTGATACTGAAAGCCCGAACGGTCGAATGCGACCTTCGTGATGCCGGCGGCCTTGGCGCGCTCAGCGATCGTGGCGCCAACCTTCTTCGCAGCTTCGACATTACCGGTGCCTTCAAGGCTCTCGGCAACGATCTTCTCGACCGTCGATGCAGCAACCACGGTATGACCAGCGTCACCCGCGATGATCTGCGCATAGATGTGGCGCGGCGTGCGATGCACGGACAGCCGGTGGGTGCCCAGCTCGGCAATCTTTGCACGCGTCCGGCGCGCACGGCGCAGACGGGATTCTTTCTTCGGGCTCATAAAACGATTTCCAGTGACAAATTCCAGTGACCTTCGAGTAGCCGGGTGGCCGGAGGACTAAGCCTGCGCCGACCACTGACCACTGCTTCACTACTTACTTCTTCTTCGCTTCCTTCAGGACGACCTTCTCGTCCGAGTAGCGAACGCCCTTGCCCTTGTAAGGCTCTGGCGGACGATAGCTGCGCAGC
>NZ_CAISIQ010000492.1 GCF_903885465.1 uncultured Nevskia sp. | reverse complement strand
GCACTCGCTGCGCTCGCCACCCCTCTCTCTAACTCTCTCCCGCAAAGGGAGAGAGGACGGGCTCAAGCCAGCCTTGAGCCTTGTCATTGATTAAACCGAAAACGCGCTAGCGCGCTAGCAGATTTAGCGCTCGCGCTCGCGCCAGAGCAGCCGAGCGGCTCGACACGCCGAGCTTGGTGTACAGGTTGTAGAGATGCCATTTCACCGTCGCCACCGACAGGTTCAGACGGTCCGCGAGTTGCTGGTTCGACAGCCCGGCTTCGATCAGGCTGAGCAGCTGCAGCTCGCGGGCGGTCGGTGTTTCCAGCAGCGGGTTGTCGCCCTGCAGCTGATCGAGGTGATCGACGAGGAAGGAGTTGGTCAGCGGCAGGCCATTGCAGATTTCGAAGAAGAACTTGCGCTCCTCGTCCAGCGCGAAGCCCCAGGCCGTTGCCTTGGTTTCGTTGACCAGGCCGGCGATGGTTTCGGCGCGATCCCGAAACGGCCGGACGATGCGC
This sequence comes from uncultured Nevskia sp., assembly GCF_903885465.1. GTDB lineage: Bacteria > Pseudomonadota > Gammaproteobacteria > Nevskiales > Nevskiaceae > Nevskia. The sequence goes on along the minus strand of NZ_CAISIQ010000492.1, from coordinate 6,498 downwards.
CGGCGCGCCGCCAGGCCGATTGCGCGAACGAAATGCCGTGCCGCCGGCTGCGGGTTGTGCGAGCAGATCGCGATGGTCGTTTCCGCCAGCGCCAGCTCGACCAGCCGGGCGATGCGGCCATCCTGCTTGGCCAGCCGGGTTTCTTCGGCGATCAGGGTTTCGGCCTGACGCAACTGGCCGGCAGCGATCAGCAGTTCGATTTCGGCGGCGGCGTACAGCTCGCGGACTCGGGGGTTGTCGATGCCTTCGATCGCCGGCAGCCGGCGCTCGGCATTGAGCGTGATGCCGAGACCGATCTGCGCCGCTTCGGTCAGCGCTTCGCCCAGCCGACCGAGACGCACCAGACGCTGGACGATCAGGCAGGACAGCATCAGCGCCAGCCGCGGCGGATAGCCGGAGGCGATCTCGCGCAGCTGTGTGATCGATACCGGATCATCAGGCCGGCCTGACCACAGTTTCAGCGCTGCATCGAACCCGACTGCCGCGGTATCGACGATGCCGTGGGTATGCGCCCAGTGCAGGCCCTGGGCGAGCAGGCCGCGCGCCTCTTCGTCCTGGCCCATCTCGACTGCGCACTTGGCGCCGACCAGCGCGATCGTGCGGGTGATGCCGGCGTTTTCGCCGAGCGCGACGCGGCTGCGGGCGAGGGCGGCGAGGAGATCGTTGTGGACGGCAGCGAAGTCCCCTTCGAAGATGCTGATCATCGCCGTCAGCATCGAGACCCAGCCGATGCCGTAGGCGCTGCGCGACTGGGCGATCGCCGCTTGCGCCGTGCGCATCACCTGCCGGGCTTCGACGAAGCGGTGGACGCTGCTCAGCGAGATGCCGGCAGCGCTGGCGACGGTCGCCACATTGAACGGATCGTCGGCACCGATGCCGGCCAGCCAGGCGTTGGCGAGGCGATGCGCATCGACCAGGCGATCGGTATAGGTATCGACGCAGGCGCGGATCACTTCGGTGCGGCGCTTGAGATCCGCCATCTGCGCCGGATCGCGGCCGGCTTTCTGCTCGCGCTCCACCCGTTGAGTCAGGCGCTCGTTCTGCAGCCGTGCGGTGTCGTAGCGGCGATGGAAGACCAGCGCCCAGACGTACCAGAAGTAGGCTTCCCAGCCGACCTCATGACCGCCCGCGTGCAGTTGCTCGATCCAGTCGATGTACTGGCGAAGATCGCCGCGGTCGCGGACGAACAAGGCGGCGACACGCTCCAGCATCGCCGTTGCCAGCGCTGCCGAACCGGCCTGCAGCGCGTAGTCGATCGCATCCTGCCAGTGGCCGCCGCGCTCGCTCCATTCGGCTGCGCGTTCCAGCACCTGATGGCGGCGCTCGGTGCTCAGGGTGCGCTGGCCTTCCTCGATCAGGAATTCGCGGAACAGGCCGTGAAGGCGATACCAGCTGCGGTTGCGATCGAGCGGGATCACGAACACGTTGCGGCGTAGCAACAGGGCCAGATGCTTGGCGGCATTGTCGTCGCCGGTGGCGTGGCCGCAAAGCTCGGCGCAGAAGCTGCGCAGCGGTGCGATTTCGAGCAGGAACTGCCGCGCCTCAGGCGTGAAATCAGCCAGCACCTGGCGGTTCAGCAAGTCCGACAAATCCTCGTCGGCGCCGGAAAAACGCTCCAGCGCTTCCAGCGGCCGTTCTGCCGCGGACAGGATGATCTGGGTCAGGCGCACCGCCGCCGGCCAGCCCTCGGTCTGACGGACGATGCTGTCGACCGCCTCCGATCCCAGCTGCGCGCACAACTCCGGGCCGAGCAGGCTGCGCACCTCGGCCGGCCGCAGGCTCAGCTCGGCATAGCCGACTTCGCGCAAGCGGCCTTCGAGCTTGGCGCGGGCCAGATTCATCGGCAGCTGCTCGGTGCTCGACAGGATGAAATGCACCGACGATGGCGTGCGGAACACCAGGCGATCGAGCAGGGTGCCGAGCGTCTCGTCGGCGCAGTAGCCGAGGTTGTCGATGAAGATCAAGGTTGGATCAGGCAGCCGGGCCACGGCTTCGAGCACGGCGTCGATGCGGCCTTCCATCGGCTCGTCGCCGCGGGTCAGGTGCTGGACCGGATCGAGCTCGGCCTGATGGGCGTCGAGGCTGTCTTCGAGCAGATGGACGACTCGTTCCAGCGTCGTGTCGCGGTCATCGAGCGCGATCCAGCGGCTGTGCATGCCGCGCGCGGTGACATGCTTGTAGAGCGCCGTCGAGAACACGGTTTTGCCGTAACCGGTCGGCGCGACCACGGTCACCACCTTCGGCAGCGGCAGGTCGTCGCGGGTCAGTTCCTCGACCAGCCGGGTCGGCACCAACGCGAACGCGAAGCTCGGTGGCTCCAGGCGTCCTGCTTTTGCTCCTCTCGCCTTGCGGGCGGGCATCTTGAGGTCGTTGGCCACCGGACCTGCCCTTATCGGTATGGTCCGGGGATTGTAACGTTGGCGCGATCCGATCGGCCTGCGCGTTGGCTTCAACGACGACGTTAGGGCGGCCCATGGCCGCCGGCTACCCTCACCGATAAGGGTGCATGTCGGGCGCGGCCCGACCTACGAATGCTCGCGCAGACTGGAAAAATCCAGCGCGCCGTGACCGGCCTCGCTGTGCTGCCGATACAACTCGCGAGCCAGCGTACCGAGGGCGATCGGCGCCTGTGCCGTCTCGGCGGCTTCGGCGGCAAGACCGAGATCCTTGAGCATCAGATCGCTGCCGAAACCGCCGGCGTAGCCGCGCGAAGCCGGTGCCGTCTCCATGACGCCGGGCCAGGGGTTGTAGACCTCCAAGGTCCAGTTGCGGCCCGAGCTTTTCGCCATGATTTCGGACAGCACCTTGGCATCGACGCCGCTGGCGACACCGAGATTGATCGCTTCGATGGTGCCGATCATCTGCACGCCGAGCAGCATGTTGTTGCAGATCTTGGCGACCTGGCCGGCACCGCTGCCGCCAGCGTGGAAGATGTTCTTGCCCATCGCACTCAAGGCCGGCCGCGCGCGTTCCAGCGCTTCCGCCGTGCCACCGACGATGAAGGTCAAGGTGCCGGCCGTGGCGCCACCGGTGCCGCCGGAGACCGGAGCATCGATCATCGTGTAGCCTCGCGCCGTCGCCGCTGCGGCGACATCGCGCGCGGCATCGGCAGCGATGGTGCTGCAGTCGATCAGCAACGCGCCGGCCTTCGCCGAGGCGAGCACGCCGGCATCACCCAGATACAGCGAGCGAACATGCTTGCTGGCCGGCAGCATGGTGATGACGATCTCGGCGTTGGCGACTGCATCGGCGGGGCTGCTGGCGACTTGCGCGCCGGCTTCGGCGAGGCGACGCAGCGGCTCGGCCGCGAGGTCGAACACGCGCAAGCCGAAGCCGGCTTTCAGCAGATTCAAAGCCATCGGCGCGCCCATGTTGCCGAGGCCGATGAATGCGATTGTGGTCATGGGTGAACTCCTGAATTCGGGAAGATGCTTCGGAAGAGGGGCAAACATCAAAATCCCGTCATGCCCGCGCAGGCGGGCATCCAGTTTTGGCCGTAGCGCACCGCTTCAGAACTGGATTCCCGCCTGCGCGGGAATGACGGGTGCTTGCAGAATGTTGTGAGAAAAATGCGCTAGAGATCGGCCAGCGGATGCACGCCTTCCGGCCAGACCGGCGCCACGAAATGCCCATCGACATGAGCCTGCGTCACCGCCGCCCAGCGTGGTGCGTTGTCCTTGTCGACCAGCAGTGCCCGCACGCCTTCGGCGAAATCAGGCTGTGCGCAGCACTGCAGCGCGACGATCAGTTCGAGGCGGAACACTTCGGCCAGCGACAGAGCCGCGCCACGCTGGTACAGCGCCCAGATCAGCGCAGCCGTCGTCGGCGAGCCGGCCTTCAGTGCAGCAGCAGCGCGGCGCAACCAGCTGTCTTCACCGGTGTAGCCGGTGATGGCGTCGATCACGGCGGCCAGCGAATCACTCGCACACAGGCTGGCGATCAAGGCCGCGTGCTCTTCCAGCTTCGAGGCTGGCAACGCGTCTACGGCCTGGGCCGAAAAGCTTTCGAGCTGTGCACCAAGCAGGTTGCGATCCAGCGCTACGTCACCGGTCCATTCGGCAGACGACAGCGCCGCGAAGATCGCCTCGCGATCAGCCGCGCGCACGAAGTGATCGGCGAGCTTGGCGCGCAGCAGATCGTGGCCGTTCAGTGAGGCGCCGGTCAGGGCGACGAACAGGCCGCTGCGGCCCGGCATCCGCGGCAGGAACCAGCTGCCGCCGACATCCGGGAACAGGCCGATGGTGATTTCCGGCATCGCCACCCGCGAGGTTTCAGTGACCACTCTATGGCTGGCACCGGCGAACAGGCCGAGGCCGCCGCCCATGACGATGCCGCTGCCCCAGACCAGGAACGGCTTCGGGTAGTGGTGGATGAAATGGTCGAGCCGGTATTCCTCGGCGAAGAACGGACACGTGTCCGGATTCGGCAGGCTGGCCGGATGACGGCGCATTGCGTCGTACAGGCTGCGCACATCACCGCCGGCGCAGAAGGCTTTCTCGCCGGCGCCGTGGAGCACGACGCAGGCGATGGCCGGATCATTGGCCCATGTGCGCAACTGCGCATCGAGCAGGCGAATCATCGGCAGGCTCAGCGCGTTCAGCGATTTCTCGCTGTTCAGAGTCGCGTAGCCGATCTTCTTGCCGTTGGCTGTCGCGGCCTCGCGGAACAGCACCGGTGCTGCCAATGAGCTTGATTGGGCCAGGTTTGCGGAATCAGCCATTGCACCACTCCGCCTTGCGCTTTTCGAGGAAGGCATTGACGCCTTCCTTCTGATCGAGCGTGTCGAACAGATCGACGAAAGCTTCGCGCTCCACCGGCAGCACCTGCTTCAAGGGCACGCCGCGCGTGCTCTGGATCAGGGTCTTGCAGATCGCAACACTGGTCGGGCTCTGCTTCGCGGTTGCTTCGGCGAGCTTCAGCGCGGCCTCCAGCGCGGTGCCGGTCGGCACCACCTGTTCGACCAAGCCGATGTCCTTCGCAGTCGCCGCGTCGATGCGCTCGCCGCAGAGAATCATCCGCTTCGCCCAGCCTTCACCGACCAGGGCCGCGAGGTTCTGGGTGCCGCCGGCGCAGGGCAAGAGCCCGACCGTCGCTTCCGGCAGCGCCAGCTGCGCCTGGGTTTCGGCGATGCGGATATCGCAGGCCAGCGCGCATTCCAGACCGCCGCCCATCGCGAAGCCATTGATCGCGGCGATGCTGACGCCACGGAAGGCGCTGAGCGTTTCGAAGGCTTCGCCGAAGCGGCGCGCCATGTCACGGGCGCGGGCCTTGTCGCCATCGGCGAACAGCTTGAGATCGGCGCCGGCCGAGAAGAACTTGGCGCCGTCGCCAGTGATCACCAGCGCGTAGATGTCGCGGTCGGCATTCAGATCGAGCACCAGAGCTTTCAGCGCTGCGAGGCTGTCGGCGGTCCAGGTATGAGCCGGCGGATTGTTCAGCGTGACGATGGCGGTGTGGCCACGCTTTTCGAGTTTCAGATTGGTGTAGCTCGTGTCGCTGGGGCTGCTCATCGCAATATCTCCGGTGCGCCTTCGCGCAAGATGGCGCGGGCCACGATGACCCGCATGATGTCGTTGGTGCCTTCGAGAATCTGGTGCACGCGGCTGTCGCGCACGTGCCGTTCCAGCGGGTATTCGCGGCTGTAGCCGTAGCCGCCGTGCAGTTGCAGCGCCTGGTTGGCGACTTCGAAACCGATGTCGGTGGCATGGCGCTTGGCCATTGCGCAGTAGGTGCTGGCGTCCGGGCTGCCGCTGTCCAGCATCCAGGCCGCCAGCCGTACCATCTGCCGCGCCGACACCAGGTCGATCAGCATGTCGGCAAGCCGGAACTGCAAGCCTTGGAACTGGGAAAGCGTCTGCCCGAACTGCTTGCGGGTGTTCAGATGGGCCTGCGCCCGATCAAGCGCCGACTGCGCGGTGCCGACCGAACAGGTGGCGATGTTGATGCGGCCGCCGTCCAACGCTTTCATCGCGATCTGGAAGCCTTCGCCCTCCACGCCCAGGCGATTACCTTCCGGCACTTCGACGTTGTCGAAGCTGATCGCCCGCGTCGGCTGGCTGTTCCAGCCCATCTTGTGTTCCTTCTTGCCGTAGCGGATGCCCGGTGCGTCGGCCGGCACGGCGAAGGTCGAGATGCCCTTGGCGCCACCGCAGCCGGTGCGAGCGAAGACCACCAGCAGATTGGTCGCGCCAGCGCCGGAGATGAACACCTTGCTGCCGTTCAGCACGTACTTGTCGCCGCGCTTTTCGGCGCGGGTTTTCAGCGATGCGGCATCGGAGCCGGCATCCGGTTCGGTCAGGCAGTAGCTGCCCAGCGCTTCGCCGCGTGCCAGCCTTGGCACCCACTCGTCACGGATGCCGGGCTGCGCCCAGCGCGCGACCATCCAGCAGACCATGTTGTGGATGGTGATGTAGGCCGCGGTGCTGGTGCAGCCGGCGGCGAGTTCTTCGAGGATGATCGACGCATCGAGCCGGGTGAGGCCCAGGCCGCCGAGCGCTT
>NZ_CAISIQ010000491.1 GCF_903885465.1 uncultured Nevskia sp. | reverse complement strand
CCTACTGAATCGTTTCGCCCATGCCCAGCGATATCGAGATTGCCCAGGCCGCGCGCCTGCAACCGATCATTCCCCTGATCGAGCACTGCCTCGGCATTCCTGCCGACGCGATGGAACCCTATGGCCACTACAAGGCCAAGCTGTCGCTCAGTTACATCGACACGCTCAAGGATCGGCCGGACGGCAAGCTGGTGCTGGTCACCGCGATCACGCCGACGCCGCCCGGCGAAGGCAAGACCACGACCACCGTTGGCCTGGGCGATGCGCTGAACCTGATCGGCAAACGCAGCGTCACCTGCCTGCGTGAGCCGTCGCTCGGGCCATGCTTCGGCAAGAAGGGCGGCGCCACCGGCGGCGGCCAGAGCCAGGTGCTGCCGATGGAGGACATCAACCTCCATTTCACTGGCGATTTCCACGCCATTGGCCTCGCCAACAACCTGCTCGCGGCGATGATCGACAACCACATCCACCACGGCAATGCCTTGCAGATCGATCTGCATCGCATCTCCTGGCGGCGTGTGGTCGACATGAACGATCGGGCGCTGCGCGACATCGTGGTGGCGCTCGGCGGCAAGGCCAATGGCCTGCCGCGGGAAGATCACTTCAGCATCGTCGTCGCGTCCGAAGTGATGGCGATCCTGTGTCTGGCAACCTCGCTGGCCGATCTCAAGGCGCGCCTCGGCCGCATCATCATCGGTTACAGCTTGAGCGGCGCGCCGATCACGCCGCGCGATCTGAAATGCGATGGCGCGATGGCCGCGCTGCTCAAGGAAGCAATCAAGCCGAACCTGGTGCAGACCATCGCCGGCAGCCCGGTGCTGATCCACGGCGGTCCGTTCGCGAACATCGCCCACGGCTGCAATTCGGTGATCGCGACCAAGGCGGCGCTCAAGCTCGGTGGCTATGTGGTGACCGAAGCCGGCTTCGGTGCCGATCTCGGTGCCGAGAAATTCATCGACATCAAGTGCCGCCAGGCCGGCCTGAATCCGGCAGCCGCGGTGATCGTCGCCACCGTGCGGGCGATCAAGTTCCACGGCGGCGTGGCAATGGCGGACATGGGCCGCGAAAACCTCGATGCGGTTCGCTCGGGCCTATCGAACCTGCGCCGCCACATCGAGAACATCCGCGAGGTCTATCGCCTGCCCTGCGTGGTCTCGATCAATCACTTCACCGCCGACACGCAAGCCGAACTGGACCTCATCCACGCGGCCTGTGCCGAACTCGGCGTGCCCTGCGTGGTGTCGCATCACTGGGCGCTAGGCCCGGCCGGCGCCGAAGCGCTGGCGCGGATCGTCGTCGAACTCTGCGAAACCGCGCCGGCCTCGCCGAGCTTCGTCTACGACGATGCGCTGCCGCTGCTGGACAAGATCGAAACCGTTGCCCGGCGCATCTATCGCGCCTCCGGGGTCAGCGCCGATGCCAAGGTCCGCAAGCAGCTCAAGGAATGGACCGACGCCGGCTACGGCCGGCTGCCGGTTTGCATCGCCAAGACCCAGTATTCGTTCTCGACCGATGCCGCCCTGAAGGGCGCGCCGGAAGGCCATGTGCTGCCGATCCGTGAAGTGCGGCTGTCCGCCGGTGCCGGCTTCGTAATCGCAGTCTGTGGCGACATCATGACCATGCCCGGCCTGCCGCTGCACCCGGCGGCCGAGCACATCGATATCGACGACGACGGCAACATCACCGGGCTGTCCTGATCGCCCTCGCTTTCGTAGGTCGCCCCGTCGGCGACGGTGCCGCCGCTAGCTGGCAGGGGCGCGTCGGGCGTGGCCCGACCTACGAAAGCGGGGTTACCAGATCAGATCGTCCGGCACCTTGAAGTCCTTGTACGGATCGTTTTCGTCGACCTTGTCGGCTTCGCGGTTGATCGTTGCAACGGCGCGCGGATCGCGGTCGCGGATCTTGTCGGCCACCGCGCCCGGCACCAGCGAATAGCGGCCTTCGCAGCGAGCGATGCCGACGCGGCCGTCGATGATCTGCGCGCGCAGTTCCGGCGTTACGGCAATGCGGCGGATGTTGTTCTTGTGGTCGACGAAGTTGTAGAGATCTTCGCTGACCACCGGCGGCAGCTTGTTGGCTTCGACCAGCTGCTTGATCTCGGCGTACTTGGCTTTCAGCGCCTGCTTTTCCTTGGCCTTGTCCATCAGCTCGCGATCCTTCGCGGCCTTGGCCTTGCGCGCCGCTTCAGCGGCTTTCAGCGCTTCGGCGTTCGGGGCTTGCGCCGTGATCTGCTTGCCGTGGTTGTGCTGGCCACGCGGCTTGTCCTTGCCGGTTGCGGCTTGCGCCTTCTCGGCTTGCTTCTTGGAGATGAGACCAGCCTGCAGCAGCTGGTCGCGCAGCGAAAGACTCATGGGGTTCGACTCGAAAACACGAAGGACGATGGCAGTCTGCGCGAGCTTGATTTCGCGCGGACCGCCATCGTCCTGATTCCGCTGCCCAGGCGCAAGCCTTGGCTGATGACAAGCCGGGTTCAGACCAGGCGATAGTCGCGCAGTTCGAAGCTCGCCATCTGCCGCGCGAACTGGGTGGCGAAGCCCGGATACATGGTCGAGTTGAAGCCGTCCTCGGACAGATACCAGCTCTTGCAGCCCGAATTCCAGTTGGTTTTCGCGAGCCGCTTCTGGATGCCCTCGTTGTACTTCTTCTGCGCATCGGCGCGCACGTCGACGTACTTCAGCTGGCCACCGGCCACTTGGCCGACCGAGCGGACGATGTAGTCGATCTGCGATTCCATGTAGACCAGCGCGGAGTTGTGGCCGGGGCCGGAGTTCGGGCCGAAGGTGAAGTACAGGTTCGGATAGCCGGAGACCTGCACGCTCTTGTAGGCCTGCGCGCCACGTGACCATTCGGCGTTCAGATCGCGACCGCCGAGGCCGTGCACCGGGAACGGCGTACCGTTCTTCGAGACTTCGAAACCGGTGGCGAAGACGATGCAGTCGACCTGGTGCTCGATGCCTTCGACGCTGCGGATGCCCTTTTCCGACAGGTTGGCGATCGGCCAGGAGATCAGTTCGCAGTTCGGCTGCTGCAACGCCGGGTAGTAATCGTTGGTCATCAGCACGCGCTTGCAACCGATCTTGAAGTCCGGCGTCAGCTGGCGGCGCAGCCAGGCGTCCTTGACCTGCGCTTCGCGGAAGCGGGTGCCGAGCAGTTCCAGCGCGCGGGTCATCGGCGTGTTCCAGATCATGCCGAGCGCCATCGACTCGTGAACCCAGTACATCGCTTCACGCACCGCCGTCTGGCTGAACGGCAGCTTCTTGAACAGTGCCTTGGTCCACTCCGGAGACTGGAAGTCGAGACGCGGCAGCACCCAGCCCGGCGTGCGCTGGAAGACCTTGACCTTGTCGGCAATCTTCACCAGTTCCGGGATGATCTGCACGGCGCTCGCACCGGTGCCGATCACCGCGACTCGCTTGCCGGCGAAGTCATACGAGTGATCCCAGCGGGCGCTGTGAATCATCTTGCCCTTGAAGCTTTCGATGCCGCGGATGTTCGGAAAGCCGGCGTTCGACAACGGTCCCTGGGCCATCACCACCGAGCGCGCGATGATCGGATCACGGCCGCTCAAGGTCACCGTCCACAGGCCTTTGCCGCCATCGAAACTCAGGGCTTCGACGTTGTGCTGGAAGCGGATCAGCGGCAGCAGATCGTTGTCACGGGCCAGGCCGCGAATGTATTCGAGGATTTCCCGGCTGCCCGAGTAGCCGCGCGTCCACTCGGGATTCTGCGCGAACGAGAACGAGTAAAGGTTGGACGGGATGTCGCAGGCCGCGCCGGGAT
>NZ_CAISIQ010000490.1 GCF_903885465.1 uncultured Nevskia sp. | reverse complement strand
GCCTGACCGTGCACCCGGGCGCCGGCCAGTCCGATTCGACGATGCAGAACGCATTGCTGCATCGCTTCCCGAAGACCGAGCTGCTGCCGCGCGCCGGGCTCGTGCATCGGCTCGACAAGGACACCAGCGGTCTGCTGATCGTCGGCCTGACCCTGGTCGCCTACACGCGGCTGGTGGCGGACATGGCGGCTCGCGACATCCGCCGCGAGTACGACGCGCTGGTCAACGGCGCGGTCACCGCTGGTGGCACGGTGGATCAGCCGATCGGCCGCGATCCGCGCAATCGCCTGAAGATGGCCGTGGTCGAGGATGGTCGCCCGGCGGTCACCCACTATCGGGTGCAGGAACGTTTCGCCAATCACACTTTGCTGCGGGTGCGGCTGGAAACCGGCCGCACCCACCAGATTCGCGTGCACATGGCGCAGATCCTTCATCCGATCGTCGGCGATGCCGTTTACGGCGGCCGCATCACCCGCGGCCGCAACATCGAGGAGACGCTGCGTCTGGCGCTGAACGGCTTCCCGCGTCAGGCGCTGCATGCGCGCAACCTGCAGCTGGAACATCCGATCACTGGCGAGGAGATGGAGTTCTCGGCCGAAGCGCCGCCGGACATGCTTCGCCTGCTCGATCGTCTGCGCGCTGCTCCCTGAGCAATGGTGCCGATCATTCCCGACTGGCCGGCACCGGCGGCGGTCCGCGCCGCATTCACGACTCGCGAAGGTGGGGTCAGTAGCGGGCCTTACGCCGGCCTGAATCTGGGCCGCAACTGCGGAGACGATCCGGCCGCTGTTGCCGAAAATCGCCGCCTGCTCGCCGATCATCTGGGCCTGCGCGGAGCGCCGGAATGGTTGCATCAGGTGCATGGCACGCGGGTGCTGAGCCTGCCGCATCAGCAGCCGGAGCCGGATGCCGATGGCGTCTTCACCACCCGGGCGAACGTCGTCTGCGCAGTGCAATCCGCGGACTGTCTCGCGGTTCTGTTCTGCGATCAGGACACCAGCGTGGTCGCTGCTGCGCATGCCGGCTGGCGTGGTCTCTGTGCCGGCGTGCTCGAAAGCAGCGTTGCTGCGCTACCGGTCGCGCCGGAGCGGCTGATGGCCTGGATCGGCCCGGCGATCGGCCCGGAAGCGTTCGAGGTGGGCGCTGAAGTACGTGCGGCGTTCATTGCCGTCGATCCAGCAGCGGCCTTTTGCTTCCGGCCGGGTGCTCAGCCGGACAAGTATTTCGGCGATCTGTTCGCGCTGGCGCGGCAGCGGCTGGCGAGAGCCGGGGTTACGCAGATCTATGGCGGCGGCATCAGCACCCATGCTGATCCAGCACGTTTCTTCTCGTTCCGGCGTGATGGCGTCTGCGGGCGGATGGCGGCGCTGATCTGGATCGAACACCCGGCTTCTTGATCAATCCCGCTCGGCACCCGGACGCCGATGTTCATCGCAGGGAATGCTGAACAAGGCCGCATCGTCGAGACGCAGCGCGCTGAGCTGGCCGCCCCAGAGGCAGCCGGTGTCGAGTCCCCAGACCTGATGTTCCGGCCAATGTACTTTTCCCAAGGTTGACCAGTGGCCGAACAGGATCGGTGTACCGGCGCTCTTCCGGCCGGGCACCGCGAACCAGGGCAACAAGCCGGCAGACTGACTGCCCGGCGTGCCTTTCGGTTCTGCGGCGATCCGGCCTTGCGGCGTGCAATAACGCAGGCGGGTGAAGCAGTTGATGACGAAACGCAGGTATGGCCAGCTTTTGAGTTCGGTCTGCCAGAGGTCCGGCTGATCGCCATACATGTGGCTCAGCAAGGCTTCGTGATCGGGGCCGCGCAACACCGCTTCGACAGCGCGTGCATGCTGACTTGCCTCGCTGATCGTCCATTGCGGCGGCAGACCGGCGTGCAGCAACTGCCAGGACGCGCGCGAATCGGCATGCATCAGTGGGCAATGGCGCAGCCAGTGCAGCAGTTCGTCTCGGTCAGGGGCATCGAGAATGTCGTCCAGCGTGTCGCGCCGGCCGCGCTTGCCGCCGGCGGCCACGGCAAGCAGATGAAGATCGTGATTGCCGAGCACGCTGATGGCGCTGTTACCGAGCGCGATCACCGTGCGCAGGGTTTCGGCTGATTGCGGCCCGCGATTGACCAGATCACCCGCGAACCACAGCTGATCGCTGGCCGGATCGAAGCGCACATGGTCAAGCAGGCGCTTCAGCGCGTCGCAACAGCCTTGAAGGTCCCCAACTGCGTAAATCGCCACGGCGGCTTCAGTTTTTGCAGGAAGTGCCGATCACCATAACCGATGAGCGGTAGCAGTTGCGGGAGCCAGCAGCTTTGACGCTCCTCGGTGCCTGGCCTATCGTCCACTTACGGGTTTCAAGCACCCGAACCGCCCCCGAAACGTGACCGATGGAGTGATACGCGTGATCAAGAAAATCCAGAATTTCCTGCGTGATGACGAAGGCGCCAGCGCTGTCGAGTACGGCCTGATTGTGGGACTGATTGCCGTGCTGCTGGTGATTTCGCTAACGAGTGTTAAAGATGGTCTTGTCAATCTTTTCGATTCGGCCGCAGGCAGTCTGAATGGTGCTGCTCGGTAAAGCTTTCCTGATTTTCGCGACGCTGAGCTCAAGTTCATCGCGGCGAGGTCGGCAGGCTAGAGCATCCGTCCTTCCCGGATAGATTTTCCGGTGTTGTCGGATGCTTGGTTCGTTATGAAGCTTCATCTGGAAGCTGCCGGTTTTACTGGTTTTTCAGTGAACGCCGAAATGATTTAGGCAGAAACTGTCATCGGTAATGTAATGGCCCTCAGTCGAGGTGCCAACAATGCCGATGAGTTTTCCTGTTTAGAGACGCGATGTGAAAAATTTTGGCTATCGCTGAGGGTAGAAGCAGAAGAGCTTGAATTATTGAGATATCGTTACGGCGTTACCTGCTGAGCCGGCACATTGGCGGGTCAGCGTCCTCGTCCCGTTGCCCGCTGTTGTTCTGGAACACCCGATCATGGCCCGTCATCGTTCGCTGAGCCGGCTGCCACGCCGCATCACTGGTGCGTCGGCGGTCGAGTTTGCGTTGGTGTTCCCGCTGCTGTTCGCGATCGTCTACGGCACGCTGACCTACGGTTACGTCTATTTCCTGCAGCAGCGGATCAATTTCATTGCTCAGGAAGCGCTGCGAGCAGCCATCTCCGTAGCGCCACTTCCCAGCAACGCCGCCTACCTGGCCGCGATCAACGCGGCAGTGGCCGATGCAGTTGCCAACAATTTCATCTTGGGCGGTTCTCCCGTACCGGCTGCGTTGACCTATGTCGTCCAGCCGGTCAACGCCGCAACCAATACCTTGAGCATCCTTGTGACGTATAGCCTGACCGCACCGGCCCTGTTTCCGACCGTGTCACTGCCCGGGTTTGGCGCTATTCCACCGTTGCCGGCGGCGCTGCAGGCGACGGCTGCAGGTCGCTTGTCCTGATTCACCGAACGGCTCTGAAAACGGGCCCAGAGAACATCGATACATCGTTTAAGCTGCCAGCAAAAAGCGGCTGATAATCAATAGGGAGCGGCACACGCATGAACAACAGCAACGCGATTCGGATCGTCGCGATCGTGCTCGGTTTGCTGGCCATCATCTTGGCAATCGTCGGCTGGCGGATGAGCCGCAGTTTTGCCGAAAGCGCCTCGAAGGCCCAAGAGCAGCAGCCGGTATCCGCGGCTCCGGCAGTGCCTCAGATCATGGTCGTGATTGCCACTCGGCCGCTGGCTGCCAATGTGCCGATCGACCGGGACGCGATCGTGCTCGCACCGGTCACGATCGCGCCGACCGAGTACTTCGCCAATGTCGACGACGCCATCGGCCGCACACCGCTGATCGACGTCGATGCCGGTGCGCCGGTGGTGCCGCGCTTCTTCAAGGACGCCAACATGATTGCCCGCGGCGTTCCAGATGGTTTCCGCGCGTTGTCGTTAAAGGTTGACGATGTGGTCGGCGTCGGCGGCTTCGTACGTCCTGGCGATACCGTAGATGTGTTGGTCTACATCAAGTCGGTGACCGACACGCCGACTGGCGAGAAGTCCGGCCCGGACAAGACCGAAGACATTCCGACCCAGGCGCGGGTGCTGATCCGCGATATCCGCGTGCTGGCGTATGAGGATCATCTGGTCGAGCCGCCGAAAGGCATTCCCGAGAACAAGGACAAGCAGGCCCAGAACCAGGGGCGCCGCGAGCGCACCGCCGTGCTGGCAATTCCGGAAGCCCAGGTCACCAAAGTGTTGCTTGGCTCCAGCTACGGCGAACTTCGCCTGGCGTTGCACGGCACGCCGGCGACGACTGCTGCCGCAGCCGAAGCACGCGCGCCGGAGATCAGTGCGGTCAGCACGACGGTCAGCAGTCTTCCACTGAGCCCGGAAGCGAAAGCCAAGGCGGATGCCGAAGCCGAGCTCGCTGCAGCGCAGATCATCACCGCTACGGAACTGACCCAGCTGATTGCCAAGGGCAAGAAGAAGGTCGGGCGCAGTGAGGGGCCGCCGCGCATCGAAATCTATCGCGGCTCTGACCTCAAGACGGTGTCGCCGTGAGCCGCGTTTCGCAGCTGATCGCCGAACTCCACACTTCTGACTCGGCCGCTACCCGGTCGCCGCTCGCAGCTTGCACAGGAACTGGCATGCGCTTCTCGATCACTCGGCAGTTGTCCCGAAGCTTTGCCGTTGCCGCACTCGTGGTGGTGGTCACTGCGCAGATGCCGCTGCCGGTGCATGCCCAGGCCGTGGCCAAGGCCGAAACCCTGCTGGTGGAGCCGGGCACCCACAAGCTGGTGCGCGCCAAGGGATCGGTAACCCGGGTGGCGATCGGTGATCCGAAAGTTGCCGACGTCAACGTCGTCAACGGCCGCGAGCTGTTGATCAACGGCAAGTCCGGCGGCACCACCAGCCTGCTGGTCTGGACCCGCGGCGCCAAAGGCGTTTCCGAGCCGACCGAGTACCGCATTGCCGTGGCCGCGCCCGCCAGCAGTGATCCAGCGCTTTCGAAACTGATTGTGCAACCTAACGGCGCTTTGGACGGTTCGGTGCCGAACCTGCTGGCGCATCGCAAGGCCAGCCAGACATCGGCGCCGCGTGAAAAGGATGCACCGCCGCCGGTGGATCGCAGTCTGGTTGGCGGCGAGACCCAGGTGATGAGCCAGGTCCGCATCGTCGAG
>NZ_CAISIQ010000489.1 GCF_903885465.1 uncultured Nevskia sp. | reverse complement strand
GTCGAAGATGCCCGCACGATCTCGATTGCACCCTGGGATCGCAACATGATCGGCGCCATCGAGAAAGCCATTCTGGCGTCCGATCTCGGCATCACGCCGAACACTGCCGGCACCACGATCCGCATCAACATGCCGCCGCTGACCGAAGAGCGCCGCAAGGATCTGGTCAAGGTGGTCAAGTCAGAGACCGAGAATGCCCGCGTCGCGATCCGCAACGTGCGCCGCGACGCCAATCAGGCGATCAAGGAACTGGCGAAGGAAAAGATCATCACCGAGGACGAAGAGAAGGGCGCCGAGACGGCGATCCAGAAGCTCACCGATCAGTTCGTTGCCAAGGCGGAAGAAGTGATGAACGCCAAGGAAAAAGAGCTGCTGTCGCACGGATGACCCAGCACCTGCCGCCGCTTGGCCAGGCCGGCATTCCGGCGCACGTGGCCGTCATCATGGACGGCAACGGACGCTGGGCGAAGCAGCGGCTGCGGCCGCGCGCCTTCGGTCATCAGGCGGGCGTGAAAGCGGCTCGGCGCATCGTCCGCGCCTCGCACAAGGCCGGCGTCCAGGTGCTGACCCTGTTCGCGTTCAGCCAGGAAAACTGGCAGCGCCCGCCCGCCGAGGTATCGCTGCTGATCCGTCTGTTCGTGCGCACGCTGTCGCATGAAATCGCCAGCCTGCACAAGAATGGCGTGCGCATCCGGTTCATCGGCAACCACAGCGATTTTCCCGAGGAACTGCGCAAGCTGATGGCCGATGCCGAAGCGCTGACCGAGGCCAACACCAGTCTGACTCTGGTGATCGCCGTCGGTTATGGCGGCCAGTGGGACATCGCCCAGGCCGCGTCCAGCCTGTGCCGCGATGGTCTGCCGATCACCCCGGAAGCGATCGAATCGCGCCTGGTTGTCGCCGACCTGCCGCATCCCGATCTGCTGATCCGTACCGGCGGTGAGAAGCGCCTGTCGAATTTCCTGATCTGGCAACTTGCCTATACCGAGCTGCATCTGGTCGAAACCCTGTGGCCTGATTTCGACGAAACGGCTTACGCCGAGGCGCTCGCCTGGTATGCATCGCGTGAGCGCCGTTTCGGTCGCGTGCCGGAAGCCAGCTGATGTTGAAGCAGCGGGTCATTACCGCGCTGATCCTGGTGCCGCTGATCCTCGGGCCGATCATCTTCTTCCCGACAGCGTGGCTGTACCTGTTCCTGTCGGCCGTGGGGCTGCTGGCGGCCTGGGAATGGACGGCCCTGATGGGGCTGACTCAGCCGACCTCTCGCGCGGCTTATCTGCTGCTGGTCGCAATACTGCTGGCGCTGGCCTGGTTCATGGGCAGCATCGGCCTCGGCGTCTGGGTGGTCATGTTCGGAGCGATCTGGTGGGGCAATGCGCTCAGCATGATCGCTGGCTACCCCGTGAATTTCCGGCTCAAGCCGCCGGGCACCGCCATGATGGCGATTTACGGCCTGTTGATGCTGGTGCCGGCCTTGCTTGGGCTGGCGATGCTGCATGCCGGCAGCAACGGCGTGCTGCGGATGTTCTTCCTGTTCGGTCTGGTCTGGATGGCCGACATCGGCGCTTACTTTGCCGGTAGGCGCTTCGGCAAGCGCAAGCTGGCGCCTGAAGTCAGCCCTGGCAAGACCGTCGAAGGCGCGATCGGTGGCTTCGTCGCTGCCTTGCTGGTGGCAGGCACTGCGCCGTGGGTTTTCGGCTTCGGTCGTTTCGACTGGTGGAAGCTGTTGCTGCTTTGCGTGGCCGTGATCGGCGTGTCGGTGATCGGTGATCTGACCGAAAGCCTGTTCAAGCGTCATCGCGGCGTCAAGGATAGCGGCACCCTGTTGCCCGGGCATGGCGGCATCCTCGATCGAGTCGACAGTCTGCTGGCGGCAGCGCCGGTGCTGGCGCTCGGTCTGGCCTTGTTGGGAATTTGAAGGTGACGGCGAACGCTTTTGCCTCATCCATGGTCGAAGCCGCGGCCTCATCCTATTTCGGGTCCTGATCCATGCTCGATACGCTGCATTCCGCTGCCTCTTTCATCGTTGCGATCGGCGTCCTGGTCGCCTTCCACGAGTTCGGTCATTTCTGGGTAGCGCGGCGTTTCGGCATCAAGGTGCTGAAGTTTTCGATCGGCTTCGGCAAGCCGCTGTGGTCGCGGCGTGGCAAGGACGGCGTCGAGTACGTGCTGGCGATGATCCCGCTCGGCGGCTATGTGAAGCTGCTCGACGAGCGCGAGGCCGAGGTGGTCATTGCACCGGAAGATCTGCCGCGCGCTTTCAATCGCCAGCCGGTGGCCAAGCGCATCGCCGTGTTCGCGGCTGGCCCGGCGTTCAACTTCATTCTGGCGATCGCCTTCTATTGGGTGCTGTACATGGTCGGCGTGCCGGGCATGAAGCCGGTGATCGCCGCGCCACCCGCCGGCAGCCTGGCGGCCAGTGCGGGGCTTGCTGGCGGCGATCGCATCATCGCGCTCGACGACCAGAAGATTCCCACCTGGTCGGTGCTGCGCGCCGAACTTCTTGATCGCGCTCTGAGCCGCGGCAATACCGCCTTTCTGGTTGCCCACGCCGACGGCCGCGAGCAGACCGTCAACATCGATCTCGGCAAGGCGCGCGTCGACCCGGTGCTGCTGTTCGAAGACCTTGGCCTGAATCCGTTCGAGCCGCTGATTCCGGCCGTGATCGGGCAGGTGGTGGCGGGTGAAGCGGCGGATCGCGCCGGCCTGAAGATCGGCGATCGCATCGTCGACATCGATGGCAAGCCGGTCGCCTCGTTCCAGGATCTGCGCAGCCAGGTATCGGCGCGTCCCGGACAACTGGCGAAGTTCGGCATCGAACGTGCCGGCAGTAGCCAGCAAATCAGCGTCATCATCGGTACCGACTCCAGTCATGGCGAGGCCATCGGCCGAGTCGGCCTGGCGCCGCAGCGCATGGCGACCGAGGGTGATTTGTGGCAGGATTTGCGCGCTGAAGTGCGGCTGGGACCCTTGGCTGCGGCTTCAGCGGCGTTGCACCAGACTTGGCAGGTGTCGGCCCTGACGGTACGCCTGCTGTACCGGATGGTTGTCGGCGATGTCTCGGTGAAGAACGTCAGTGGTCCGATCCAGATCGCGCAAGCGGCGGGCTATTCGGCCAGCGCCGGAATTGGTGCGTTCCTGACGTTTGTAGCATTGGTCAGCGTCAGCATCGGCGTCTTTAATCTGTTGCCGATACCGATGCTCGATGGCGGGCAGATCCTGTTTGGGGTGATCGAAGCGGTGAAGGGCTCGCCGCTGTCCGAGCGCGTGCAGGCGGCGGGGCAGCAGCTGGGCATGACCCTGCTACTGATGCTGATGGGTTTGGCGTTTTACAACGATGTCGCCAGCGTGATCGGCTGACAACGACTATGGGTTTATTCGAGGAATGGTTCTGAACGGTCTAGGCAACACGGCACGCGGCGCGCTGCTGACTCTGGTCGCTATCGCCGCAAGCACCAAGGCGGCGTTGGCATTTGATCCGTTCGTGATCAAGCAGGTGCGAGCAGAGGGCCTGCAGCGCCTCGAACTCGGCACGGTGCTGACCTACTTTCCGTTGTCGGTCGGCGACGAACTGACCGAAACGGCATCGCGTTCGGCGATCCGCAGCCTGTACGGCTCGGGCCTGTTTCTCGATGTGCAGCTGGTGCGCGATGGCGATGACTTGGTCATCAAGCTCAAGGAACGCCCGGCGATCGCCAGCTTCAAGCTCGAAGGCAACGAGAAGGTCGGCGGCGACGAGCTGAACAAGTCGCTTAAGGATGCCGGTCTCGCCGAAGGCGAACTGTTCAAGCGCGCGCTGCTCGATTCGGTCGAACAGGAACTGCGCCGCCAGTACTACGCCAACGGCTACTACGATGTCGCGATCGAGGCCAAGGTCACCGACCTGCCCAACAACCGCGTCGACATCAACATCAAGGTGACGGAAGGCAAGGTCACCAAGATCAAGGAAATCAACCTGATCGGCAACACGGCTTTCCCGCGCGACGAGCTGCTCAAGCAGCTCAAGCTCGAGAAGACCACTTGGATGCCGTTCCAGAAGACCGATCGCTACTCCAAGCAGCAGCTCGGTGGCGATCTCGAAACGCTGTCCTCGTACTACCAGGATCGCGGCTACCTGCAGTTCAACATTGCTTCCGTGCAGGTGGCGCTGTCGCCGGACAAGCAGGACATCTACGTCACCCTGGCGCTCGAAGAAGGCGCGGTCTACAAGGTCAAGGATCACCGCTTCTCCGGTGAGATCGTGCTCAACGAGAAGTTTCTCGATGCACTGACCTCCTCGAAGAACGGCGCGATCTTTTCGCGCAAGGAAGCCACCGAAACCGCGACCCGCATCGAGGGCGCGCTGTCGGACATCGGCTACGCCTTCGCCAAGGTCACGCCACTGCCAGAAGTGGATGAGCCGAATCGCGAAGTCAGCCTGAATTTCTTCATCGAGCCCGGCAAGCGCGCCTACATCCGGCGCATCAACTTCCAGGGCCATACCGGCACCAACGACGAAACGCTGCGCCGCGAAATGCGCCAGCTGGAAGCCGCGCCGTTCTCGAAGAGTGCGGTCGAGCGCTCGCGCCAGCGTCTTGCGCGCCTGCCGTTCATCGAGGAAGCGGAAGTCGAGACCAAGCCGGTGCCTGGCACCGACGATCTCGTCGACATCGAGTTCAAGGTCAAGGAACGCGCCCCGGGCTCGATCCAGTTCGGCGTCGGCTATTCGGGCGCCCAGGGCTTCCTGATCAACGCCAGCATCACCAACACCAATTTCCTCGGTACCGGCAACAGAGTGCAGCTGGCTGCCGATACCAGCACCTTCAACCGCTCGGTGAGTTTGAGCCTGACCGATCCGTACTTCACCCAGGACGGTATCAGCCAGACGGTGTCGACCTACTTCCGCAAGTCGCAGTCGGTTATCCGCTTCAGCTCGGGCTTCGATACCAATGTCGTCGGCGGCGATCTGACCTACGGCATTCCGCTGTCGGAATTCGCGTCCCTGCGTCTGGGTGGCGGTGTCAGCCAAACCGCGGTGAAGACCTTCCCGGGCGCGTCGAGCAACGAAATTCTCAATTTCGTCATCAATAACGGCACGGAGTTCACCGCGTTCCAGCTGCGTACCGGCATCGCTCGCGATACTCGTAACCGCACGTTCTTCGCGACCAGCGGCATGCTGACCCGTCTGAACCTCGATATCACGCTGCCCGGCATCAGCGATCTGTCGTACTACAACACCAGCATTTCGCACGAGCAGTATTTCCAGCTGCCGTTCAAGTTCTTCACCAAGTTCAATGCGACGGTGGGCTACGTCCACGCCTACGGTTCCAGCAAGGACGTGCCGCCGTACGAGCTCTACTTCGCCGGTGGCGCGAACACCGTTCGCGGTTATCGCGATGGCTCGCTCGGGCCGCGCGATTTCCCGAACAACAACCCGTTTGGTGGCGAGCTGCGTGCCACCAGCCAGACCGACCTGGTGTTTCCGATCCCGGTGGTCAGCGACAACAAGACGACGCGCGCCAGCTTGTTCTACGACTTCGGCAACGTGTACGCCAAGCCGGGTGATTTCAGCGTGTCGACCTTGCGTCAGGCTTACGGCTTGAGCTTCAGCTTCTTCACGCCGATCCTCGGTCTGCTGTCCTTGAGCTACGCGTTCCCGCTGAACGACAAGCCGGGTGATTTCACCGACAGCTTCCAGATCAACTTCGGTACCGGCTTCTAAGTTTGACCCTGAGTGTGCTCCGGCAGTTGCCGGAGCCGTTTCGTACCGCAAACCCTGCTGCACTTTTCACTTTCAACGAGAGACCGACATGATTCAGCCCCGCATTCTTGCCGCCGCCGCTGTTGCCGCGCTGGCCGTGTTCGCAGTACCGACGATGGCTGTCGCCGCCGACGCCAAGGTCGCCGTGGTCCGCTTCGACGATGCCGTGCGCGCATCGCCGCAGTACAAGGTTGCCGATCAGAAGATGACCGCCGAATTCCAGAAGCGGAAGTCCGATCTGGAAGCGCAGTCCAAGCAGTTCGAGTCCGACGTCGAGAAGTTCAAGCGTGATCGCGTCACAGTCAGCCCGGACGCCGCCGCCAAGACCGAAAAGGATCTGGCCGCCCGCCAGGTCGATCTCAGCCAGGCCGGCCGCAAGTTCCAGGAAGACGCCCAGACCCGTCAGCGCGAGCTGACCAACGAAGTCGTCAGCAAGGTCCGTGATGCCGTGGTCGCCGTGGCCAAGGAAAAGAGCCTCGACGTCGTCGTCGCTGATCCGGTCTTTGCCAACACCTCGTTCGACATCACCGACGACGTGGTCAAGAAGCTCGGCGGCACCTCGAAGTAAACGCGGACGCAAGTTCCCCGGCACCGATGAGCCCACGCGCGACGACTTTGGCCGCACTGGCCGAGCGTCATGGTCTGGAGCTGCGCGGTGACGGGGCCTTGCTGATCTCGGGTGTTTGCGCGCTGTCACCCGGTCGGGCCGGACGCATCGGTTTCTGTGCGGATCCGAAGTTGCGCAAGCAATTGGCGGATAGCCAGGCTTCTGCGGTCATCATCGGCACCCGGGATGCGGCGAGCTTCAGTGGCAATGCCCTGATCAGCGCCAATCCTGCGATCGCATTCGCCCTCGTCGCACGCGAATTCGATCGCGCCGAGGAGTTTGTCGTCGCTCGCCACGTTTCGGCGACGATCGATCCCTCCGCGCAGATTGGTGATGGTTGTGGCATCGCTGCCGGTGCGGTGATCGAAGCGGGTGCCGTGATCGGCGCCGGCAGCTACATCGGCCCGAACTGCGTGGTTCGCCGAGGTGCTGCGATCGGTGCCGGTTCGCGCCTCGAAGCGAATGTCTACATCGGCCCGGATTGCGTGCTCGGTGCGCGCGCCCGATTGCTGCCCGGCGCGGTGATCGGCGGTCGCGGTTTCGGACTGGCGCCCAGCCCGGCGGGCTGGATCGAAGTGCCGCAGCTGGGGCGCGTGATCATCGGCGACGATGTCGAGATCGGTGCCAATACCACCATCGATCGCGGCGCACTCGATGACACGGTGATCGAGGACGGCGTCAAGCTCGACAACCAGATCCAGATCGCGCACAACTGCCGGATCGGCGCGCGTACCGCGATCGCCGCCTGCACCGGAATCGCCGGGTCGACCACCATCGGCCGCAACTGCATGATCGGTGGTGCCTCGGTGATCGGCGGACATCTGACGATCGTCGACAACGTTGTCGTGTTCGGCTACGCGATGGTTACCAAGTCGATCACCGCCCCCGGACAATACGGCTCGGGCATTCCGGCGAAGCCGGCGCGCGAGTGGCGCCGCGAAGTGGCCCGCATCCGTCGGCTGCCGAAAGTCGATGAACGACTTGCGGCGATCGAACAAATACTGAAAATGACTCCGGCAACGGGAGAGGAGCACGGTGAGCAAGGCGATCTTTGATATCC
>NZ_CAISIQ010000488.1 GCF_903885465.1 uncultured Nevskia sp. | reverse complement strand
TAGCGCTCTGCGAAGACGCCAAGAGCTAGAAAGACCAGGATAATCAGTGGATAAAGTGCAAGGGTCAGTGGAAAGCCGCCAAGAAGCTCACTCTCACGCACTACGACAGTTGCGCCGCATTTCGGGCATGGATACTGTCCTTGACTTCGACGCCATGGCTTCATAGCACCCAACGCCTAAGCTAAGCGGCCTGACTGCCGTGCGATAAAGCCGGATCAGAAGACCAAACGTGGCACGGCAGACAGGTCCGCTTGAGCGCCTGGTTGGGAGGCACCGTGCCAGAACCCTGCGCTGAACTCAGCAGGGAAATATGCTGCCTGAGCGGCACTGCCTGAAAAGCCATGGACACGACTCCTTGTGATCTGAACTCAATGCGGGTGACGATGCCGCCAACGACGAACTGAAGCAAGTGCGGGAGACCCTGAGCAACTGAAGACAGCTACCAAATCCTTTACCCGAAAAGGGTGCGCTACAGAAACCTGCGAGCACCAAAAGCTAAACCCGAAGTGTGATGTCTCAAAGCTATACGAACCACAAAAAGAAAAGCTACTGCCGCAGTGCCGCCCAACGCCGAGCATAAGCCGCGGCCACGCCGGAGCGCAGCGGAGGCGTGGACGTCGGCTTGATGCTCTGGTTAGGGCTTGCCGCTAGTTTCATAAAGCTCGTCAAAGACATGGTCTGGCATCCAGGTCTCGTACTCTCCGGTGTGCCAACTTTTCGCACGACTAGGTAGCCTAGATATATATGCATGTGAGCGCTCGGTGGGGGCTGCATTGTTCGGCTTGAACTGAACTTGCTGTAGCGGTAGCGGTAGCCGTAGTCGCGGTTTGATATCTCGGCCGCTTTGACTATAGGCCCGTACTTTCCGGCCGTATCCCGATTCCGAGCGGAATATTCCGCCATCTGTTCTAGTGGGACAAACGGCCTTTGTTCCCGGCCTAATGCTTTCATGAGGCACGACCCTCTGTGAGCCCTAACGCCAATTAGCTACAAAAATGTCGGATAACCCGGCCTGAGCGGTGTTATGCGTCATCCTGTCGCCTAAACCATTCACGGCCGGATTCTGCGCGCATTTGTCGCCTAATCCGTGACGGCGACGCGGACGCCGGGTGGAAGGTGGATTCGCTAAAGGACAGGGGCTCATCGGAGTTCCGTACAAGGGACCACACCATGGCTGAGTCATCGAAGGCGACATCCGTTCCCCCTGGGTCACCGCGACTTCCAGATCAGGTTCGTCAGCAGATTCGGGCGCGTCACTATAGCGTTCGTAACGAGACCGCTTACGCGAACCGGATCAAGCGGTTCATCTTTCCGCGACACGCATCCTTCCGAAGCGAAGCCAACCGTTGAGGCACAGCGCAGCGAAGCTGTGTCCGAAAGCAGCAAACCTTAGGATGGGGCGCGCTGGCCGAGTAGCGGCCATGCTTTTCCTTTGATCAGGAGAGAGTGGGATGAGCGAAGCGTGGATCATCGATGCCTGCCGCACCCCGCGGGCAATCGGCAAGGCGGGCAAGGGCGCGTACACCGGCATTCATCCGCAGCGTTTGGGCGCAACGGTGCTCAAGGCCTTGGCCGAGCGCAACGGCCTCAACACGGCGGAAATCGACGACATCATCTGGGCCACCAGTTCCCAGCGTGGCCAGCAGAGCGGCGATCTGGGGCGCATGTCCGCGCTGGATGCGGGCTACGACGTCCGTGCCAGCGCCGTGACGCTCGACCGCTTCTGCGGCTCGGGCATCACCAGCGTCACGCTCGCTGCGGCGTCGGTCCTTTCCGGCATGGAAGACTGCGTCATCGCCGGCGGCACCGAGATGATGTCCAACTACGGCTTCGGCGGGAATGATCTGCCGGCGTTCCTGGACAACGGCAACCTCCATCTGCGCCAGTTGCACCCGCAGCCGCATCAGGGCGTCTGCGCCGATGCGATCGCCGCGATGGAAGGCATCAGCCGCGAAGACTGCGACCGGATTGGCCTGGTCAGTCAGGAACGCGCGGCGCGCGCGATTGCCGAAGGACGCTTCGCGAAGAGCCTGATTCCGGTGTTTCGCGATGACGGCTCGCTGGCGCTCGACCGCGATGAATACCCGCGCGCCGGCACCACGCTGGAGAGCCTGAGCCAGCTCAAGGCCGCGTTCGGGCAGTTCGCCGATCGACCGCTCGATGAAGCCGGCACGACGTATCGCCAGCTGATTCAGTCCGTGTACCCGGAACTGGCCTTCGACGCGGTCCACCACGCCGGCAACTCTTCGGGTGTGGTCGATGGCGCGGCGGCCTTGCTGCTCGCGTCGCCGCAGTACGCACGTGCGCAGGGATGGAAGCCGCGTGCCCGCATCGTCGCCACCGCGAACATCGGCGACTCGCCGACTCTGATGCTCAATGCGCCGGTACCGGCCGCCCGCAAGGTGTTGGCGAAGGCAGGCCTGACGATCGAAGACATCGATCTGTTCGAGATCAACGAAGCTTTCGCGGTGGTCACCGAGAAGTTCATCCGCGATCTCGATCTGGACCGCGACAAGGTCAACGTCAATGGCGGCTCGATTGCGCTGGGCCATCCGATCGGCGCAACGGGCGCGATGCTGATCGGCACCGTGCTCGACGAACTGGAGCGCCGCGGACTTCGCCGCGGCCTGGTGACGATGTGTGCGGCCGGCGGCATGGCGCCGGCCATCATCATCGAACGCCTCTGATCAGCAGGCTTCGATAAGTCCCGCCATAGTCCTCGGCCGTGTTTTCACGGCCGAGCAAGGCTGATGAAGCTTTTGCGAGCTACCAGCAGACCCTGAAACTGATCCGGCCGATTTGAAAGCGACCGGATCAGTCCGTCCCGTCGAACCGCCTCACTCTTGGATGGCGAGGGCAGCCTTGTTCAGGGTCCCGAGCGTAGTCCCCGCTGCCGGTTTGCTCAGGCCCAGCCTCACGAACTCGATCGGAAGATTTTCGCTGGCGGGCAGCAGCGGCACGCTGAAGGTTTTGGCTGTTTTCTCGCCCGGTGCCCAGGACAGTGTTCCGCTGACCTGCGTGAAGTCGGAGCCGGTCTTGGAAGAGGCTGCCGCCGCCGAATAGCGCACGGAAGCTGGCCCGTCGTAGGGCGCTTTGCGGGTCACCGTAATCACGGCATTACCCGAGCTGGCCTGCGTGGTGAACAGCGGCTTGGAAAACTGCACCGGACCGGATGAACCGACCACCGTGCTGTCCGTGATCTTCGCGACGAAGGCATCGGTGACGCAATTCGTGTCCGAATCTTCAAAGCAGGGGCCGCTGCCGTTGGCAGCCTGCACCGGATTGACGGTCGGGAAATCGGTCGAGCTGGTGCTGCCCGCCACGTAGGCGGTGCCGGCTGCATCGACTGCGATCGCTAAGGCTTGGTCGTCGCCAGCAATGCCGTTCACCACGTCGTGCACGGTGCCGCCGAGATAGGTCGAGTAGAGCAGGCTGCTGCCATCCGGGCTGAGCTTGCTCACGAAGGCATCGCGGCCACCGGCGTTGGCGGCTTGCAGGGGGCGGGCGGTCGGGAAATTGGTCGAAAAGGTCGAGCCGGCCACATAGGCATCGCCAGCACTGTCGACGGCAATGGCATTCGCCGAGTCGTCGGCGCTGCCACCGAGATAGCTGGCGTAGACCAGTGCGCTGCCATCGGCCTTGATCTTGCCGACGAAGCCATCCTGACCACCGGCACTGTGCGGCTGCAGCGGGTTGCGGAGCTTGAGGTTGGCGGATCGCGTCGAGCCGGCGATGTAGGCGTTGCCGGCGGCATCGACGGCGATGGCCTTGACCTCGTCGTCCTTGGTCCCACCGAAATAGGTTCCATACGACAGGGCTGAACCATCTGCGGTGAACTTCACCACGAAAGCGTCGGAGCCCCCGGCATAGGCCTGCAGCGGATTGACGGTCGGGAAATCGTTGGAGTCGGTCTTGCCAGCGACGTAGGCGTTGCCAGCGCTGTCCACGGCTATCGCAAAGGCGTCGTCTTCATTGCTGCCGCCGAGATAAGTTGAATAGACCAGTGCGCTACCGGCAGGGTTGATCTTGCTGACGAAGGCGCTTATGGGCCCTGCCCTGACCGCTTGAAAGGCGTTCCGGACCGGAAAGTTGCTGGAATCGGTCTCACCGGCGACATAGGCGTTGCCCGCGCCGTCCACGGCGATCGCATAGGCGATGTCATTGCCGTAGGTTCCGCCGCCCAGGGAAGTATCCCCGCCGAGATAGGTCGAATACAGGAAGGCGCTGCCGTCGGACTTCAGCTTGGAAACAAAGGCGCTGGCCTGACCATCCGAGGCAGCGTTGTGGGCCTGCAGGGGATTGAAGGTCGGAAAATCCGTTGAACTCGTATATCCGGCTACGTAGACGTCGCCCGCTGCATCGACCGCGAGAGCCTGGACAATGTCATCGCCGTGTCCGCCGATATAGGTCGCGAACAGCTTCTGCGAACCATCGGCGCTGAGCTTGGCGATGAAGCCATCGCAGCACTCGAAAGCGCCGCCAAAATGCGACTGGAGAGCGTTGGTGACCGGGAAATGAGCCGACTCCGTTTCTCCGGCAAACAGGATGTTGCCGTTGGCATCGACTGCAACCGCATAGGCGCCCTCGAAGCCGTTGGAGCCGAGGTAGGTGGAATAGGCCAGCACCGGGTCGATCGTCAGCGGCTGGCTGTGATCGTAGGCCGCCACATTGAACGCGAGCTGCTGCCCCTTGAGTTCGTAGCCCGCGTCGACGTGCTTTCTCTCGCCGGCCACGGTTTGATAAACCACTGGTTTCTGTTGCCTGATCACCCGGTCCCCGACCTTGATCAGCAGATCGCCGTGATCGTCCAGCGTCAGCGAATCCGCGCCATTGATGTTGAGCCTGATCGTCCGCGGGTCGGCCTCGGGTGCGACCACAAAGTCGTATTCGAGCTGCTGCGGATTGCCGTAGACCAGCCAGTCGATGCCAGGATAGACAGCGCTATAGCGCACACGGTCGTAGTTCGCGACATGCGTATGCCACTTTGCCGGATCAGTGCCGGCCAGGTAGTTGCTGTAGCTAGCCTGCGGCAGCTCGGCCTGCAGCTTGGCGCCGGCGCTCGTGCCGACGAGATGCAGCTGCAGGGCACGGGAATCGCTGTCTGCCTGGCGCTTACTGACCGAAGATTGCGCAGGTTTAGCAATGCTGTGCAGGCTGAGAACTGCACCGTCCTCGACCAGGCCCAGACTGTAGCCCGGTCCCCTGGCCAGATATTTCACCGCAGCGGCGCTCTGGCCGACATTGGGTTCGAAGCTCATCGCCAGCTTGCCGAACCCTGCAGTGCTGCGAAGACTCGCCGCAGCGATTGGAGCCGCTGATCCAGGCTTTTCCGGTATCGGTGCAGATTCCAGCGCAGTTCTCTGAGCAGCAAGAGAATTCGCGCCGAAGACGACCATCAGGCAGGCGAGAGACCAACCGAGAGCAGATTTTTTCATGCCATTCCCCTAACGAAGCTTTAGTGGGCTTCACGCTGGTTCAGACCTAGGTGGCGATTCTAACGCTTGCGATGCGGGAAGCGTCCGTAGCGCCGGATGCCTACTCGATGAACGACAATTCGGCCTCTGATGCCGAATGAGCTGCCCATGAAAGCTGCTGTCGTTGACACTTTCGATCACCCGCCGCGCTACCGCGACTTCACCTCCCCGCTGCCCTTGGCCGACGAAGTGCTGGTGTCGACCACCGCCTCGGCGATGAGCCAGCTGACGCGGGCGCAGGCTTCCGGCAAGCACTACAGCAGTGGCACGCCGCCCCTGGTGCCGGGGGCCGATGGGGTTGGCCGGCTCGCCAACGGTCAGCGCGTGTACTTCGCGTTTCCGCGCGCGCCAGTGGGGGCGATGGCGCAACAGGTAGCGGTGAAAGCCGCTTACACCGTGGCCCTGCCTGACGACATCGACGATGTCACGGCTGCCGCCATTGCCAACCCCGCCATGTCGTCCTGGGCAGCGCTCACCGAGCGCACGCAGCTGCGCAAAGGCGAGTCGGTCCTGATCAATGGCGCCGCTGGCGTTTCGGGTCGTCTCGCCATCCAGATCGCGAAGCACCTGGGCGCTGGCCGCGTCATCGCGACCGCACGCAATCCTGCTTCCGAGGCCGAGCTGCGCACCCTGGGCGCGGATGCCTTCGTGCCGCTGTCGCAATCACCGAAAGCCCTGGGCGAGCACTTTCGCGCCGAGATCGCCGAGGGCGTCGATATCGTGCTGGACTATCTGTGGGGTCCGCCCGCCGAAGCGTTGCTGAGTGCGGCCAACGGCCATGCCGAAGGCGAAGCGGCGCGACCGATCCGCTTCATCAACATCGGTGCGCTCGCCGGCGCTTCCATCGCCCTGCCCGCTGGCGTGCTGCGCAGCAGCTGCGTCGACATGATGGGCAGCGGACTTGGCAGCCTTTCCAACCTCGCGCTGATGCGCTCCATCGGCAGCCTGATGCAAGTGGTTCGCGCCGTCGGGCTCACGGTCAACGCAGAGCCCGTTCCACTAAGCGAAGTGGAAAGCGCCTGGACCGCGAACGCCAGCGGGCGTGTGGTTTTCACGCTCTGAGCAGTAACCTGCTCAGGCCGAAGGCGACGCGCCAGGAGAGTCCTCAGACAAACCCAGATAGGCGCACTCCTCAGCCGTGTTCTCACGGCCGAGGAGCGCATTGCGATGCGGGAAGCGGCCGAAGCGCTGGATCACTTGCTGATACTCCAGCGCGTAGCCAAGATAGTTTTCGAACTGGCTGCGAAATGGCTCCGACGCCTCAGCGACGAGTTGCCGGTTGAGGCTGACCGAGCGCGCCTGATCGTCAAGCGATTCCGCGTGTTCGAGCGGCAGATAGAAGAAGATGCGCCGGATCGGAGACAGCTGCAGATCGGCGCCGGCGGCGATGCCATCCATGCACAGCTGCTGCCCCAGCGCCTGCCAGGCGTATGACTGCCGGTCACCCCGAAACAGATGGCGGGAGAACTGGTCGACGACGATGATCGCCGCCAGCCGGCCTTCGGGGGTGGCCAGCCAGCCGTCCCTTTCGCCGTTGACCACGGCCCGATGCAGTGCACCGAAACGGTCGCGGATCTGCTCGTCGACCGCTGGCTCCGCGTTCCACCACAGATCGGACTGGGTGCGGATGCTTTCCAGATCCTCATCGCCCGGCCCGAACCAGAATTCGAGAACTGCCTGCACTTCTGTCGTCATGAGTGCGCCGCCTGCCAAGAGCCTATGAACAAGGCTTGGGCCTAGCGCGGGTGGAACAAGATGCTGCTGACAGCATGGTCTTCACCAAGCGTCAGCAGCGCGTCGGCTCGCTCAGGCAGCACCCGCAAGGCGTGAGTGGTCAGCCGCTCGTAATGCTGGACGAAGCGATCGAGCTGGGTTCGGGACTGCAGGCCGGTGGCCTTGCTATCTGCGGCGCTGGCGGTGTCCTGCTCCTGCTGCCATCGCCAGCGGCGTACGCAGTCGATATTGGGAACGCGCAGGAACACCAGGGCATCGAGCCGCGAGTACCAGTCGGCGTATGAAGTACGCAGCTGCTCGTTGACGATATGGCGCCAACGGCCATCGGCGTCTTCACTGGCTTCGAGCGCGTTGACGGGTTCAGCGAGTTCCGCCGAAGTCTGCGGCGGCGTGCCGACGCACCAGCCTTCGAACAGCACGATGTCGACCGGACCAGTGACGCTGGACCAAGGGTTTGCCGGCATCCGATCGTCGTCGGCTTTCGAGAACTGCGGCAGCGCCAGCGAGTCTCCCTTGCGAAGCTCGCGCAGCTTGTCGAGCGTGTCGATCCCCAGCTGCACATCGTGAGTGCCGGGCACGCCGCGCGTCGCGAACAGCGGATGGACGTCGCGGGCGAGACGTTCGCGGTGCGCGCGCGGCAGATAGAAATCGTCGAGCGATAGCACCACGGCGCGTAGCCCGTGAGCGGATAGCAGCTCGTCCTTCAGGAACGCGGCAGCCGTGCTCTTGCCAGAGCCTTGTCCGCCGTTGATACCGAAGATCGAGCCGCCTTGGCCACGCCCGCGTCCGGCCATCCACGCGGCCAGTTGGCGATAGAACGCTAGTGTCCGCTGGTCCAGCATGAAAGGGCTCCGTACCTGGGGGAATCCAGGCACGGAGCCCCGCCGTTCAGTAGAGCTGAATCGAATGCCCGGCGTCGACCGTGACGATCGAACCATTCATGTGCCGCGACGCGTCGCTGGCTAGCAGCAGCAGCGGCCCGTCTAGTTCCTCGACCTGGCCGAGGCGCTGCAACGGGTGACGTTCGACATAGCTCTTGCCGATGTCGGAATCGAACAGCGGCCCGGCCATCTCGGTTTCGAAGTAGCCGGGCGCTATCGCGTTGACGCGGATGTTGTGACCGAACATGTCGCGCGCCATCGACTTGGTCAGCTGGTTGGCGGCGGCCTTGAGCGTGCAGTAGGTGGGCACACCGGCCATCACCTGAGTGCCGATGATCGAGGTGATGTTGACGATCACGCCGGGCTCGCCGGCCGCGATCAATCGGGTCGAAAAGCTGCGGCAGGTGCGCATCATTCCGGACAGATTGACGTTGATGAGATTTTCCCAGTTCTCGTCCTTCAGATCCGGAAACAGGCCGAAATCCACTTGCGCCGCGCAGTTGACCAGCAGATTGACTCTGCCGAAGGCCTGCTCTGCAGCGTCGAAGATCGCTTCCACCGATTCGCTGCTGCCGACATCACCGGCCACCGCCACCGCGTCTGCGCCGCTCTCGCGCAGATCGGCAACGACCTTTTCCAGACGCTCCAGATTGCGGGCCACGCAAACCACCTTGGCACCCGCCGCCGCCAGCGTTCCGGCGAAGCGCTTGCCCATGCCGGTGCCGGCACCGGTGACCAGCGCGACCTTGCCCTTCAGCGAAAACAGACTTTCGACATTCATCGACGCAGCTCCAGAAGTCATGGATCAATCCCGGCCGAGACGCGGCATCGACCAGGCCCGCTCGCGCAGGATCTTCTGGCGCTCTTCGGGTGACAGGCGCGGGATCGACGCCGGCAGCAGGGCATCGAGTTGCGAGCGCTTGACCTTGCGGATCGTCGGCAGCGGCAGGGTGTCGGCCTCGTAATAGCGGATGGTGATCAGGCCCGAGGGATGGCCGCCGGCATCGAGCCAGTTGGCGATGCCCGGATCATCGTGCGAGATCACCGCCCGGAAGATGCCGCCTTCCTCGACTCTGGCCTGATGGCCGTTGAGCGAGGTCTGGCGCAGGTGGTAGTCGCGCGCTTCCCAGAAATGGCTGCCGATCTGGACGTTCCAGTACTGGGTCTTCGGCAGCTGGCATTCGAGGATCAGCGCTTCGTCCAGCGCGCACTCGTATGGGCCTTTGCCGTACTGGATGGCGCGCCAGCCGTAGTCGATGCCATCGAAAGCCAGGGTGTTTGCCGGCGCCGTGTAATAGGTTTCCACGGAGCCGCGGAAGATTGCGGTGGCTTGGGCAAGGAAGTCGCAGAACAGCGCCGCATTGCGACGAATGTCGGCCTGGGTCAGCGGCGGCGGCGGGTACTTCGCACCCTCGTTGATGATGGTCAGGCGCGCGGCCTGTTCGGTGGTCCAGTCGTAGAAGTACTGGCGGAAAATCAGCTCGCCCGGGCCTTCCGGCAGTTCCAGCCAGTTCTGCGCATCGGCCGGCCGCTTGCGGCTGAGCACGATGTCGACGTGATTGTTCGGCCCCACCTCCGCCTTCGGCAGACGCGCGTGCAGTATCCATTCACCGAGCCGCGCGAATTGGCTGCGACGCGATTCGATGTCGAACATCTTCGCGGTGCCGCGATCGCCGCTGATGCGATAGACGTTATCGCCGTGCACGGGTGCCCACTGGTAGTGGCAGTCCGCCGATGGCAGACCCCATTGCAGGCGCGTGCTGAGCAGCTGCAGGAAGCGCGGGTAGTTCGGATTCGACTCCTCCATCGTGATCGGCAGCGCACCGGCGATCAGGCGGGTGAGATAGCGCAGGCCTTCAGCGCGGGTCAGGTCGTCGGTCACCCGGGGGTCTTTCCAGACCAGGGCTTCCAGCTCGCCCATGGCCTTGACTACCGCGCGCCAGATGTCCGGTTGCGTGAATTTCAGATGCTCGAAGGAAGTGTGTGCAGTCATGCGGAGATGCTCCGATCTGTCGTGATGTAGCTGCGGAAGCGCTCGCCATAGGCGGCGAAGCGTCGGTCGATGGTGTCGCTGGCGTAGCCGTAGTCAGCGGCGGAATAGCTGTAATGGCCGAGGTAATGCGGTGGGCGCTGTTCTTCCCAGGCGTTGATCAGCTGGGCGGCTTCCGGTGTCAGCACGCGGCCCGCGCGCTCATAGATACGGCGGACCACGTCGAGCGCGTTGTCGATCACTTCCTCATAGCGGACGTCGAGGATGCGATCGGCCGGCAAGCCCTTGCGCAGCTCCAGATAGCGGTCCATCGAGCGGCCGAAGTAGTCGAGCATCTCGTCGCCCAGCACCTTGCGATCGACATGATCGCTGTGGATGCGGCGCATCTCTTCGACCAGGCCGGCGATCGAGGGCAGCAGCTTGTTGACGTCACGATGGCAGTGCACCAGCACGGCGTCCGGAAAGGTTTCCAGCAGCACGTCGATCAAGCCGGTGTGGCACGGCGATTTCAGCACCCAGCCGCGGCCGCGCGCGCCACCTTCCTGCCATTGCAGATACTGCATCTGGCTGAGCAGATACTGATACACCGGCCGCGGATCACCGTTCATGACGTAGTCGTAGAACGAGGTCGAACGCGCGAACAGCCAGGTGACCACGCAATCGAAGGAGCCCTGCATCAGCAGCACTTCTTCGTCCGGCTGCAGTGCTTCGGTGGGATGACGCGCAACGAAGGCGGGGTACAGCTCGGTGAGCATCGCCACGGCGGCCTGCGCGGCTTCGATGCGTCCTTTGGGATTGCCCGGCTCCTCGTCCGGGAACGGCGCCGGGTTCATCATTTTCCAGTACATCATCCCCTGCGCCTGCGGATCGGCGGACAGGATGCGTTGCAGCTTGGTGGTGCCGGTGCGCGGCAGGCCGAGGATGACGATCGGCTTGACGATTTTCTCGTCCAGGATTTCCGGGTGCGCCTTCACGTCGCGCACGTAGCGCAGGCGGTTGACCAGCATGTTGATCACGCCGCCGTAGGCGAGTTGCTCGCCCATCGCACTGAACTGCGCTTCCTCGCGGAAACCGGCGATCAGCACCTCGAGCGCCTTCATGAAACTGGGATCGCCGAAATCTTCCAGCCCGGCCATCGCACGCGCGGCGGCCAACAGTTCCGGCACGGTCTTGGGCAGCACGGCTGCCTCGCTTGTTTCGCTCATCGCTCCTCCAGCATTTTTCAATCGCCTCTTTGGGCGGTCGCCGATAGTTGTAGCGGGTCGCCGATTGCGGCACTGTCAGATTCGTACGCTGCGGCCTGAACAGAATCGTCCAACGATCGGGGCCTGAAGCGGTGCTGGTGCAGGAGGAGAAGACAGATGGCCCACGACATCGGGATACGCGGCGTCGACGCCTACAGCCAGGCGTGCCGGACGACACCGCTGATGGAACGCAAGAGCGCCGAGCGCACCGGCATCAGCCTGTACGGCTGGGGCGTGAAGCCGGACAAGGAACTGTTCGTCTCGGAATCGCAGGAGCTGACCCTGGCCGTGCACCTCAGCGGCGCGCGCCGCGTGCGGGTGTTCACCGACGGCGGCTTGAGCCGGCGTTTCTCAAGGCCGGGCGACATCACGCTGATTCCGCGCGGCCAGTCGATCAGCTATCTCACCGATGGCGAAGTGGAGTTCGCCACGGCCCATTTTCCGCTCGATGCCGCGAAGATCTTTCGTGATGTCGCCGGCGACCGTTTGCTGAATCTGCCGCATTGCCTGTTCGCGATCCGTGACGATTACGTGGTGTCCAGCGTCCGCACCCTGATGCGCGCGCCGGCGCTGTCGTCGCGCAACACGCGGCACTACGTCACCCATCTGCTCAACTCGCTGGCCTGGCATCTGGTGCGGGTGGTTGCCGATGGCAATGCCGAACCGGTGCGGCTCGCGCAGTGGCAACCGGCAGCAGATGGCGCGCTGCGCGAGAGATCGG
>NZ_CAISIQ010000487.1 GCF_903885465.1 uncultured Nevskia sp. | reverse complement strand
GACCACCCGGCTTTGCCGCGAGGTCAGCGCGCCGATCTGCGAACCCAGGGGCCGCGAACGGAAATAGGCTTCGGACTGCACAGACGTCAGCTTCTCGACCCGGCCTTCCACCCGAACGCTGCGCTCCAGCCGATCCCACCAGAACGTCGCCGCCGCATACGGATGAGCCGCCAGCGCACGAGCTTTCCGCGAGTCGTAATGGGTGTAGAAGGCGAGGCCCGTGGCCTCGAGCCCCTTCAGCAGCACCACGCGGGCAGACGGACGACCATCGGCATCGACTGTCGCCAGGGTCATCGCCGTCGGTTCGATCATGCCGATGGCGACGGCATCGTCGAGCCAGCGCTGAAGCTGCTGCAGCGGATCGGCGGCGACATCGGCTTCGAGCAGCGGCGGATTGCGGGTGTACTGATTGGCCATCGGGTTGGGTATCGGGGTGGGAATCGGGTTCGCCATCGGGTCGGTCGGTGCTCGAAGTCGGGCAAAATAGGAACTCGATCCATTCTGCCGGAATCCCCGATGACCTCCCCCGCCACGGAAGTACCTGCAACCTTCAAGGCGCTGCGCATCCATCAGGTCGACAAGAAGACCGAGGCGCGTCTCGAAGCGATTACCCTGGCCGACCTCAGCGCCGGGCAGGTGGTCATCCGGGTCGCGTACTCGTCGATCAACTACAAGGACGCACTGGCGGTGACCGGCAAGGGCCGGATCATGCGCGGCTATCCGAAGGTCGCCGGCATCGATCTGTCCGGCATCGTGGTATCCAGCGAAGTGCCGGACTACAAGCCGGGCGACAAGGTGGTGGTCACCGGCGGCAATGTCGGCGAGCAATTCGACGGCGGCTTCGCCGAATACGCACGCGTGCCGGCCGAAGCCGTGGTGCGCCTGCCCGCCGGCCTGAGCCTGCATGAAGCGATGGCGCTCGGCACTGCCGGCTACACGGCCGCGCTGGCCCTGCGCCGTATGCTCGAAAATCATCAGCGGCCGGATCTCGGCACGATCGCCGTCACCGGCCCGACCGGCGGCGTCGGCTCCATCGCCATCAGCCTTTTCAAGCGCGCCGGCTTCACCGTGGCCGCGATCACTGGCAAGCCGGGTGCGGAGAAGTATCTTCGTGATCTCGGCGCCGACGAGATCGTCGATCGCAACACGCTGGATATGGGCTCCAAGCCGCTGGAAGCCGCACGCTGGGGCGGCGCCGTCGACAACCTCGGCGGCGACACGCTGGCCTATCTGGCCCGCACCGTGAAGCCCTGGGGTTCGATCGGCGCGGTCGGCCTCGCTCAGGCGCCGACGCTGAACACCACGGTGATCCCGTTCATCCTCCGCGGCGTCAGCCTGCTTGGCATCTTTTCGGTGGAATGCCCGCGCAGCTGGCGTCTGGCGATCTGGGAGCGTCTGGCCAGCGACTGGAAGCCGGAAGGCCTGCTGAGCCTGATCGCGCCGAAGACCGTGCCGCTGGAGGAAGTGGCAACGGTCGCCGAAGAACTGGTGGCCGGCAAGGCGCAGGGCCGTACCGTCGTCCGCATCGCCGACGATCTCTGATCGATCGCCTACCAGCCCCGCCAGCGACCATGAGCCAGCGCCACGACCAGCATGACGATCATCACGACCATGAGCATGGTCGTGATCATGACCATGACTCGCACGATCACGGCGCAGCGCACAGCCACAAGCCGGCGAAGGCGAAGAGCCATGACCACGATCATGGGCATGGCCATGGGCACGGTCATCACCATCACGGCAGCAGCAACGAAACGCGCCTGACCTGGGCGCTGGTGATCACGGCGCTGTTCATGGTCGTCGAAGTCGCTGGCGGCGTGATTTCCGGCTCGCTGGCGCTGATCGCCGATGCCGTGCACATGCTGACCGACTCGGCCTCGCTGCTGCTGGCGTTGATCGCGCTACGCATCGCCAAGCGTCCGGCCGATGCACTGTTCTCTTACGGCCGCGCTCGCCACGAAGTGCTGGCGGCGTTCGTCAACGGCCTGGCCCTGCTGGGCTTGAGCGTCTGGATCATCTTCGAATCGGTACAGCGCCTGATCACGCCGCATCCGGTGGTTGGCGAGACGATGCTGATCGTTGCAGCGCTCGGCTTCGCGGCCAACCTGCTGTCGTTCCTGATCCTGCGAGATGGCGAGGATTCGCTGAACCTCCGAGGCGCGCTACTGCACGTGCTCAGCGATCTACTCGGCTCGGCCGCCGCAATGGCCGCGGCGGTGGTGATCATGCTGACCGGCTGGGTGCCGATCGATCCGATCCTGTCAACCTTCGTCGCACTGCTGATCGTCCGCAGCGGCTGGCGGGTCACCCAGGAATCCGCGCACATCCTGCTTGAAGGCGCGCCGCGCGATCTCGATCCCGATGCACTGGCGCACGAGCTTGCCGCCGCCGTGCCCGGCGTCACCGGCATCCACCATCTGCACGCCTGGTCGCTGACCGACAAGCATCCGGTGATGACCCTGCACGCGGTGCTCGCCGAAGGCACCGATCGCGATGCCGCGCTGGGCGCGATCCTGCAGCAGCTCAAAGCCCGTTTCGGTGATGTGCATGCCACGGTGCAGATCGAGCAAGTGGCTTGCGGCGAACGCTGTGGAGAACCGGCGCCGCTGAAAGCCTAGGGCTCAAACCCGCCGCCATTTCACCGGCAGGCGCTTCACGCCGCGCTGGAAATTGGAACGCAGGAAAGCCGGTGCACCATCGGCCTCGAGGCTTCCCATCCGCGCCAGCACCTCGGCAAACAGCGCGCGCATCTGCATGCGGGCCAGCTGCGCGCCGAGACAGAAGTGTGGGCCGTAACCGAACACCAGATGCGGGTTCGGCGTACGCAGCGGATCGGGCCGCGCCGGATCGGCGAACACGGTTTCATCGTGATTCGCCGACAGGAACGACACCACGACCTTGTCGCCAGCGCGGATCGCCGCAGCACCGAGCGCACAGTCTTCGGTCGCGGTGCGCCGAAACGTCATGACCGGCGTCCACCAGCGCAGCAGCTCGTCGATCGCTTTCGGCAGCAGCGCCGGCTCGGCGCGCAGCCGCAATTGCAACTCGGGATGTTCGATCAGGCCGATGCAGGCGCCTGGAATGCCGTTGCGCAAGGTTTCGTTGCCAGCGACCGCGAACAGCCAGAACAGGTTCTCGAATTCTTCGAGGCTGAGCCGCGTGCCGTCGTCATCGCGCGCCGCCAG
>NZ_CAISIQ010000486.1 GCF_903885465.1 uncultured Nevskia sp. | reverse complement strand
GGGTGATCAATCCGGCCGATGCCAACTCGGTGGTGGAAGTGCGCCGCAGCTCGGCCAGCGACATCACGGTGAACCTCGACCAGATCTATTTCGATGGCAGCACCGGCGCTGTGCTGAGCCGCTTCGAGGCGGCACCGGTGATGACCGTGCAGCGCTTCATCAGCGGCCTGCATCTGGTGCAGTTCAAGCATTGGACCCTGCGCTGGATCTACTTCGTGCTCGGCCTGAGCGGCTGCGTGATGATCGTCACTGGCTTCATCTTCTGGCTGGAAGCACGGCGCGCCAGCCACGCGAAGAAAGGCCTGAAGGGTGTGCGGATCGTCGAAGCGCTGACCGTCGGCAGCGTCACCGGCATCATCGCGGCTACGGCCATGTTCTTCGTGGCCAATCGCCTGCTGCCGCTCGATACGCACTGGCTGGGCTACGAACGTCCGCAGCTGGAGACCGGAGCGTTCTATCTGCTCTGGCTCGCCAGCTTCGCGCATGCGGCGCTGCGTCCGCGTCGAGCCTGGCGCGAACAGACCGGCGCCATCGCCGTGCTGGCCGCGCTGGCAGTGCTGCTCGATGCGCTGACCACTCACGACCATCTGAGCAGCGTGATGCAAGGCCAGTGGGCCGCCGTCGGCATGGATGCCGTGCTGCTGCTCGCGGCCGTCATTGCTGCCTTCGCCGGCCGGCACATGGCGCAGCGCAAGCCGATGCAGCGCGCGGTTCGATCGCCGTCGAGAAATGCCGAGCTGGAACATGGCTGACACCTTGCTGCTGATCATTGCCGCCGGCGCGGCCTATCTCGGCTTCGCGCTGTTTGCCCTGTCGCAGTCGAGACACTGGCAGCAGGTGGCGCCCAGCCATGTCGCGCAGCCGCCGCAGAAGAGGGCCCTGCGACTGTTGGGCAGCCTGGCGCTTGCCCTGTCACTGAGCTGTGCCTGGTTGCGCGATGGCGTGGCATTTGGCTCCGTGCTGTGGCTGCTGCTGTTGAGCGTTGCCGCGCCGATGCTGGTGTTCACCTTGGGCTGGCGTCCGCACTGGCTGCAGCGTCTTGCTCAGCACTTGGCGACCAGTGGTCGCAATGATCGCCAGACCACCACTAACCGAGGACCGATGCAGCGGGGCTAGCGCCCGAAATCTGTTTCAACCCCCTATCAGCCAGCCCTTCGCCAGCCATCCATATCCCTAGAAGGACGCTGACGCTTGTGAACAAGAAACTGATGCTGGCAACGCTGGTCGCGATGAGTGGCAACCCGGCAATCGCCGAGGATGTCCCGACGATTGCCGCCGCCGAAACGGCTGCCGAGCCTGCTTCCGAAACCCGCGAACCCAATGCGCCAGTGACCTTGGCTCCGGTGCAGGTCATTGCCGAAAAGCCGGCCGATGCCTATGTCGGCGACCTGAGCATCGGCAAGGGCTCGCTGACCATCCGCGAAACGCCGCAGTCGGCCAGCGTCATCACCCGCGAACGGCTTGATGACCAGAACATCGTCAACATCGCCGATGCCCTGAAGTTCACCACGGGCGTCACCGTGCAGCGCTTCGATGGCGCCGGGCTGTTCAACAACTATTACGTGCGTGGCTATCAGGTCGACTCGATCCAGCTCGATGGCCTGCCGTTCGGCAGCGCCGGCAACATCGTCGACAACGACCCGGCGATGTACGAGCGCATCGAGCTTCTGCGCGGTCCCGGTGGCCTGTTCCAGGGTGCCGGCGAGCCTGGCGCTTCGCTGAACCTGGTACGCAAGCGCGCGCCGAGCAAGACCCTGCTCAACGGCGCGGCCACCTTCGGTTCCTGGAACCTGTATCGCGCCGAACTCGACGGCGGTGCGCCGCTGACCGAAGACGGCTCGCTGCGGGCTCGCGGCGTCGCCGTCTACGAGACGCGCGACTCCTATCAGGACGTGGTCAATTCTCAGAAGAAACTCGGCTACGGCACCCTGGAATACGACTTCGACAAGGCCACCACCTTGTCGGTTGGTGGCGTCATCCAGCGTGTCGATTCGGTGATCAACCAGGGCTTGCCGGCCTACGCCGATGGCCGCCTGCTCGACGTGCCGCGCTCGACCTTCATCGGCGCCGACTGGAACGAGCTGGCGCCGAAAACCACCGATGTCTTCGCCGAGCTGGAACGGCGGCTGGCCGGCGGTGGCGAGATCAAGTTCGCCGTGCGTCGTCTCGATCGCAAGGTGCTCTACAAGGTGGCGCGTGCCAACAGCGCGGTCGATGCCGATGGC
>NZ_CAISIQ010000485.1 GCF_903885465.1 uncultured Nevskia sp. | reverse complement strand
GAGACGGCGGCCCGGCTGGAGAATTTCAGCCGGGCGGCGGCCGAGCTGCACCTGACCCACGGCGCGGTCAGCCGCGCCGTGCGCCTGCTCGAAGACGAACTGGGCGTGGCGCTGTTCGAGCGCCGCAGCCGGCGCGTGTTCCTGACCGATGCCGGCCGCACGCTGGCGCGGGCCGTGGGCAATGGGCTGGATCTGATGCGGCAGGCCGTCGGCGAGTTGCGCGCCAGCGCCCGCCAGGGGCGGCGCTGGGTGCTGTCGTGCGAGCCGACGCTGCTGATGCGCTGGCTGATCCCGCGCTGGCCGGACTTCCAGGCCCGGCATCCGGGGATCGACGTACACCTGGTCGCCGGTGGCGGGCCGTTCTCCTTCGCCAACGGCATCGACCTGGCCATCCGCCGCGACGACTTCCCCTGGCCCGATGGCTACCACGCCGAACCCTTGTTCGCGGAAAAGGTCGGCCCGGTCTGCCGTCCCGACAAGGTGGCGGCCTGGTTCACCACGAAGAAGGCCGGCGCCGCGCTCAAGGCCGGCGCACCGCGCCTGCACACGCGCACGCGGCCGGGCGCGTGGCCGGAATGGGCGGCGGCCGCAGACCAGCGCGCACCTGATGCGCCGGGACAAACCTTCGATCATTTCTATTTCAGCTTGCAGGCGGCCGTGGCCGGCCTGGGTGTGGCGGTCGGCCCGTGGCATCTGGCACGCGACGATCTGGACAGCGGCGTGCTGGCCGCGCCGCTGGGTTTCGTGGAGGACGGCTCGCGCTATTGCCTGTTGTCGCCGCGGCCCTTGCAGCCCGATAGCCCGCAGGCCGATTTGCTGGCATGGCTGCGGGCCTTGGCATAGCCACAATCGGGCGCAGCAAAAAGGGGCCGAAGCCCCTTGGTCAGATCAGGCCGCGTTCTGCGAACGACGCCGTGGTGCTGCCAGCGACGATGACGTGATCGAGCACGCGCACGTCCACCAGCCCCAGCGCATCCTTGAGCCGCCGGGTCAGCGCCCGGTCTGCCGCGCTCGGCTCCGGGTTGCCACTTGGGTGGTTGTGCGAGATGACCAGAGCCGCCGCGTTGAGCCGAAGCGCCTCCTTGACCACTTCGCGCGGATGCACTTCGGCCGAGTCGATTGTGCCGTGGAACATTTCCCTGTATTCGATCAGCCGATGCTGCGTGTCGAGGAACAACACCGAGAACACCTCATGCTCGAAGCCGGCCAGCTTGGCAAGCAGGTATTCCTTGACCGCCGCCGGTGAAGTGAAAGACGTACCCCGCTGCATCTTCTGGTCGATGACCAGGCGCGCGGCCTCCAGAATCTGATCGGCCGATGCCAGCGCATAGTGCCCGTGAGAGTCACGCACCAGCAAAGCGTCATCGAACGAGGAAAAGGACAGTTGCGACATGATCGTGCTCCGGTTGCTCGGGCGGAATTGCCCGGAACCGTGTTCAGCACGGCGCAACGCAAGCAGTCACAAGGTCGAAGACGGCCGCCAGGACGCCAGCGCGCATGGCGCGCGCCGCCTTTGACGGCGAGAACGCCGTGGTACGGTGAAGGGAACAGCAAGACCGCCTAAACCCCGCCCACTGCACACACCCGCCTTTAAGCAAGCGCAGCGCGCAGGCCCGCGAGGGCCGAAGGCGTCAGGGGGCAGCGCCGAATGGCCGCGATTCGGCACGAAGCGCGAGGCGCAGCCCGCGAACCCGACGGCGGCACGCCGGGACGCCCGGTTATCGCTTGCGTCTCTTGGGGACGATCGTTCCGCGAGATTCGATCAGCCGCCGCGTGTTCTCCAGTTCCTCTTGCAGCACTTCGGCATCCGGCAGCACCATCTTGTAGTTCGCCGCCATCACCTTGGACGGCAAGCCCTCCAGCGCATACCGCGCCAAGGCATGGCCCTTGTCGGCGCAGAGGATCAGACCCACGGGCGGGTTCTCGTCGGCAAACGTCCAGTGCTCCTTCGCATAGTTGCAATAGAGGTGCATCTGGCCCACGTCGGCATGGGTCAGCGCGCCGAGCTTCAAGTCGATGATGACCAGGCAACGCAAGCGACGATGGAAGAACAGCAGATCGACCCGATACCAGGTCTGGTCGATGCGCAATCGGCGCTGCCGCCCGACGAAGGCGAAACCGTCGCCCAGTTCGAGCAGGAAATCCTCCAGCCGCCGGATCAGGGCTTGCTCAAGATCGGATTCCGAATACTCATCCTTGAGGTCAAGGAACTCCAGCACATACGGGTCTTTGATCGCGTCGTCAGGGGTGACGGCATCCCCGGGGTTGGGCACGGCGCCCTTGACCAGCATCGCCGCCTTGTTCTTCGACAGCGCCGTGCGCTCGTAGAACTGGCTGTTGATCTGCCGGTCGAGCTGGCGCACGCTCCATCCGCCGCGCAGGGCTTCGGCCTCGTAGAAGCGGCGGGCGTGTTCGTCCTTGACCGACAGCAGCCGGACGTAGGCCGACCACGGCAGCGTGAAGACCTGGGCCAGTTCATCGAGGCGCCAGGGACGCGCCCGCGCCACTGGCGCCGGGGAAGATTCGCTAGACACTGTCTGGCGAATTGGCCAGGTCAGGAAGAACGACCGCATTTGCTGCAAGTTCGGGCGGCTTAACCCGCGCCCGAACTGCGCGGTCAAGTCAGCCGACAGCCGTTCGATCAACTGTTCGCCGTACCCGGCACGCCGCTTGCCCCGTTGCTCGGCCTCCACGATCCGGCGGCCAATCTCCCAATAGCTGGCGGTCATCAGCGCATTGACGCTGCGTGCCGCCGCATGGCGGGCGGCATCGAGCACTTCCACGATACCGTCGTGGATGCCGGCATAACCGGCTGGCGGGGCGGCGGGGGTGTCCCCCGCCACCGAAAGCGTCTTCTTGCTCATGCCGTCGCCTCCGCAAGGCGCCGCACGCCCGTGATGGCCTGCCGCCGGCTCGCCACCAGCTCGGCCGCTTCCCGCACCGGCTTGTCCTCGGTGTGGACGTAGTGCATGAACATCGCTACGGTCTTGTGGCCCGTCAGCTTCATGCCCACCTTGGTTGGCACGCCCGAATTGGCAATGTCGGTGGTGGCCCGGTGGCGGATACCGTGCGTGCCAACATGTGGCACGCCGGCGGCCTTGAGCACGCGCTTCCAACCGCCATAGTGCTCGCCGTGGGTCAAGTGTTTGGTCGCGTCGTTGGGCGACGGCAGGACATAGGGGCAACCTTCCAGGCGCGGCGCCGTCGAAAGCAGCCGATAGGCTTCCTCGCTCATGGGTTTGGAAATGCCGCCGGTCTTGCTGTCGGGCCAGACGACGCGACGCTTTTCCAGATCAATCCAGTCCCATTCGAGCGGGCAGATTTCGGAGCGGCGGGCGGCAAACTCGAATTGCAGGCGGATCGCCAGCGGGATGACGTAGTTCTCCAGTCCCTCGGCTTCCAAGTGCTCCAGGTGACGGAAGATCCGCACCAGTTCATCGTCCACGATGAGCCGGGTTTCCTTGCCGGGCGGGTACATGGGAACGTGGCGGCACGGATTGGTGCCGTCCGGGCGAAGGCCCCACACTTCGGCCAGGTTGAACATCTTGCGCAGCACGCCGAAGGTGCGGTTCGCCTCGGCCGGCTTGTGGGCCAGCTTCTTCATCAGTGCGGCCACGTCCGGGCGCTTCACTTCCTGCACCTTCATCCGG
Organism: uncultured Nevskia sp.; assembly: GCF_903885465.1. GTDB lineage: Bacteria > Pseudomonadota > Gammaproteobacteria > Nevskiales > Nevskiaceae > Nevskia. Next base: position 1,378 of record NZ_CAISIQ010000485.1, on the reverse strand, counting down.
CCCATGATGGGAATGATGTTGCGGTCGATGACCCCCTGATAGCCGCGCTGCGTGCTCGGCTTGTTGCGCTGCTTGGAGTAGTCCTCCATGAAGGTCTGGCAATACTCCTTCATGGTCGGCGCCTTGCGGGCGGCATTCTTGGCCGCGCTGGGGTCGCCGCCCTTGCGCACTTCGGCCAGCCACTCCTGCGCCATGAAACGGGCCTGTTCGACAGTCAGTTCGCCAAACTGGCCCAAGGCAGGCTTGCGGCGCTCGCCGGCGTTCGTGCGGTACTGGAGCATGAACACCTTGCGGCCGGCCGGGGTGATCTTGCACAGGAAGCCGGGCACCACGGTGTCCCGGAGTTCGACGGCCTGCGCCTGGGGCTTTGCCGCATCGATGGCGGACTTGGTGAGTTTGATTCTTGCCATGACGACTCCTCGGAAACCTCGGTTTCCAAGAGCCACATGGGAGCCACGCGACCGGAAGCCGGGTCAAGTTTCGGAAAGCACCGGCATATGATGGACGCGCCTAAGTTATTGATAAACCTGCTGTAGCGGGCTTAGGCGTAGTCCAGCGAAATGCCGGGCTGGAGTCATCGTCAAACAAAAAAAGAGCCGCGCGACTGCGCGGCTCTTCTGTGCTGCGGAAAAGCTCGGTGCTGGCTCGACTTAGTTGTCGTTGCCGCCGATCTGTTCCTTGAGCAGGTCGCCCAGGCTGGTCTTGCCAGTCGAAGCATTGCGGCTGTACTCGGCCACGGCTTCTTCTTCTTCCTGGATTTCCTTGGCACGAACCGACAGCGTCACGATGCGGTTCTTGCGATCCACACCGATGAAGCGCGACTCGAGTTCCTGGCCAACCGACAGCACCTTGGTGGCATCTTCGACGCGCTCGCGCGCCAGATCGCCAGCCTTGATGTAGCCCTCGACGCCACCCGCCAAGGTGATGACGGCGCCCTTGGCGTCGACTTCCTTGACGATGCCCTTGACCATCTGTCCCTTCTGGTTGTCAGCAAGGAACATGGTGAGCGGATCCTGGCCCATCTGCTTGATGCCCAGGCTGATGCGCTCACGGGTACCGTCGATGGCGAGAACCGTGGCTTCCAGTTCCTGACCCTTCGAGTAGCGACGGACGGCGGTTTCGCCCGGCTCGTTCCAGTCCAGATCGGACAGGTGAACGAGACCGTCGATGCCACCATCCAGACCGATGAAGATGCCGAAGTCGGTGATCGACTTGATCTGGCCCTTGACCTTGTCGCCCTTCTGGAAGTTCTGCGAGAACTCTTCCCATGGGTTCGGCACGCACTGCTTCATGCCGAGGCTGATGCGGCGGCGCTCTTCGTCGATGTCCAGAATCATGACTTCGACTTCGTCGCCGAGGTGAACCAGCTTGACCGGGT
>NZ_CAISIQ010000484.1 GCF_903885465.1 uncultured Nevskia sp. | reverse complement strand
GTCCCCAAGAAGCTTCGGGCGCCACCCCTCCGGCACTGGCCCTATCCCGGACTCGACCATCCGCATGTTCTCGTGGCCGGGAAAGCGGAAGTGGACGAACCACTCCTCGTAGCTGCGCCGGGCCATCTCCTCCAGGATCGCGATGCGCCGCGTGTTGTTCTCGATCAGGTCGTCGTAGGCGGTGAGGATGGAGGCGATGCGGCGTTGGTCATCCGTCGAAGGCAACTTCGGCAGCCGCAGGCACCGAATGTCCTTCATGTTGAGATGGTGCACCGTTGCGCCGTTTGACTGTCCGCGGATTCGACCTTGTATCTCGTCGCCAAGTAGCAGATAGACCAGATACTCGGGCAATACCCTCTTGCGGTCAGGGCGGATCAGAACTGTGCGTTGCCCCAAACAGACCTTCAATTTCTCTGGAATGATGGCGACATTGCCGATAGGAGCTTCCCGCGCCAAGATCAGATCGCCGGCGCGTGGCTCCATTCGCTGCGTCCATTGTTGATAAGTCTCGTCCGATACCCTGTTGACTCCATCAAGTAACAGCCGGCCGCGACCAATGTTTGGCGTGCGGATCGACGGATGTCCTTCGGGCTGAGTAGGCGCCGTTTTGTGCTCACAATCGACTATGGCAGTGCAAACGTCGTTCAGCGTCAGAACACTGGTGGCAATCGTCACGCCGACTTCTCAAGTAAGCCAGAAACCGCCTCGGCGATGGTGGTCTCTAGTGCCCTCGCGGTGGTATTGAGTATCTCCAGCTCCTCATTCAACTCTTCCAGCCGCTCCGAAAAAACGAAGTCATCGGCCGCGCGTTCGCCAACGCCTACATAGCGCCCCGGATTGAGGCTCCAACCCTGCGCCTCGATCTCGACCAGCGTCGCGGCCTTGCATAGTCCCGGAACATCGCTATAGCCCAGTTCCGGGAACTGCTGAAGCAGCCTTTCGCCGCTGCCATAGCCGAACTCAGGCTCCTTTCCCCGATACTGCCGGACGATATTGGCTAGGAACTCCAACTGCTCGGGCGTGAACTCGCGGATGGCCCGCGTAATCTGCCGGAAGTATGGCCGGGCATCTATGAAAAGCACCTTGTCCTTGCGGGAGCTATGGCGTTTGCCTTTGTCGAAGAACCACAGGGTGCAGGGCAAGGTGACGGTATAGAAGAAGTTGGAGCCGATGCTGACGATCACGTCCACGGCGCCGGACTGGATCAGCTTCTTCCTGATCTCCAGCTCGCTGCCGCGTGCATCGCCGGCCGAGTTGGCCATGACGAAGCCAGCGCGGCCGGTGTCGTTCAGCGCCGCGTAGAAGAGCTGTATCCAGAGGTAGTTCGCGTTGTCCGTGCTCGGCAGGCCCAGGGGAAACCGGCGGTCGTCCTTAAGGCGATCCTTGTCCACGCCTGAGTGGTTAAACGGAGGATTGGCCATCACGAAGTCAAAGCGGCCAAGAGCCTTGTGCGGGTCTTCGTAGTAGGTGTTGGACTCGCGGATGTCGCCAGACAGGCCATGCACGGCGAGGTTCATCTTGCCGAGCTTGACGGTATCGGCAGCCTTTTCGGTGCCGAACACGGTCAGCTCGCGTGTGGCGTTCTTCTGATGACGCTGCACGAAGCTGGCGCATTGCACGAACATGCCGCCGGAGCCACAGGCGGGATCGAAGATGCGGCCGTGGTTGGGCTCCAGGATTTCCACGATCAGCCGGACGATGCTGGTGGGCGTGTAGAAGACGCCGCCCTTCTGGCCTTCCTTCATCGCGAAGTTGCCGAGGAAGTATTCGTAAACCTTGCCGAAGGCATCGCCTTCCAGGTTTAGCGGTGCCAGCAAGCGCAATAGCTCCACGAGGGTGGCCGTGGGTAGCTTGTTGTAGCTGCGCGGAAGCACGCCCTTCAGCTCATCGTTGTTGGCTTCCACGAGGGCCATCGCGTTGTTGATCGCGCGGCCTAGGTTGTCGCCCTCGGTGAGCGTAAGCAGGTGCGAGAAGCGGGCCTCTTCCGGCAGGAATAGCACGCCCTCGGCTTGGTAGTCCATCGGCTCCAGCTCGTCAGCCGGCGCGCCCTTCTTCGTCAGCTTGGCTGTCAGTTCGGTGAATCGCTTGTCTGCAAAGCGCAAGAAGATGAGCCCGAGGACCGGCGTGGAAAAGTCCGAGGGCTTCAGGCCGGTATTGGCCCAAAGCTGATCTGCAGCCGCCCACAGGCTGTTCTCAATTGCAACGAGGTCTGCCGCCATGATTCCCTGGTTTTTGTGATGAGGACCGGCTGGGGTCCTTTGTTACGCCGAGTATTCAGCAAGGCGCCCGCCAAGTCAGCCGGCAGATTGAATCCGCGTCACAAGATTGTGCACGGAGGTCTTGTACCAACGCCCACCGCGGGGCGTAAGCATGCCGCGCTCGTTCAATGCCGCTGCGACTGCGCCGAGGCTGGTGATGCCGTCATGAGTCAGCGCATCGAGCACCGGCTTCAGTTCTTGGGCGTGCTTGTCTGCTTTGTCCCGGATCGCTTCCAGGCTCGCAGCATTGCCCTTGCTGGCACGTCTGAGCGCCGCCGCCCCGTTGGGGTTGCCCAGCTTGGTGCCGCGCCGCTTGGCGGCCTGCAGGGCCTCCTTGGTGCGTCTGGAAATAGCTTCGCGCTCTTGCTGTGCGACCAGCGCCATGATGCCCACGGTCAGCTCGTTGGCGTCCGGAAGGTCAGCCGCAATGAACCGTGAGCCACTGTCCCTGAGAGTGAGCAGGAAGGCCGCGTTGCGGGACAGGCGGTCGAGCTTTGCGATCACCAGAGTGGCCCCAGTGACCTTGGCGAGATGCAAGGCCTTCACCAGCTCCGGGCGTGTGTTGCGCTTGCCGGATTCAACTTCGGTGAACCATTGGGTTACCAAGGCACCCCGATGGGCTGCGAAGGTCTCCACGGCGCTTCGTTGGGCTTCCAAACCCAAGCCACTGCGGCCTTGTTGCTGAGTGCTGACACGGAGATAGGCCACGAACTTGGGCGCTGAGGTGGACATGGTATAGAACGGCCTGATGAGCGTAAGGCCATTTTGTACCGCGCCTCACTACGAAAGCAAAGGCATCTGTCGAATACCGTCATTTTCGGCACCCTGATATATACACATAGTCTCTCCACTGATTAAATTCACGCCATGGATTCATTTCAGCCATCGACGAATATCAGCGGCCAGAAACTCCGGCAGAAATGGGGCGACGCTGTTAATCCCGGTTTTGTTGCAATCCCCAACATGCTTCTGGTTCACCAGGGGAGACTCGGGCTTTCGGACGGCGCCCTCGTTGTTTTGCTCAATTTGCTGATGGCGTGGTGGCACGCGGATGAGTCGCCGTTCGTTCGGCCTGAAACAATCGCCAAACGCATGGGATCGAGCCCACGGACAGTTCAGAGGCTCATGCAGGAATTGGTGAGGCTGGGGCTAGTGCGTCGCGTGAACGCAACGAGGCGGCAACCAGTGAGTTACGACCTGAGGAGCACCGTTGAGAAGTTGTCAGCTTTGGCCGCGGTAAATCCACCGAAGCCGTCAAGCGGCTCAGCAATTGCCGTAACCACACAAACAAATGCCCCCATGTAGGGGGCGAAAGGTTCGATAAGACCTGTCGAAATCTTCGTCGGCGCCTGGCAAGGACAGATCGGCTTCCAACCCCGATCTGGAATGACGATGAAGATTCTCACGAGCGGGGCCGGCTTCCATCCCCGGTCCTAGCTCGTGGCGGGCAGATTATGACCCAGGCGACGGAAAACCAGAGGCCGCTCCAATCGAAGTCGGCCGGGTAGCGGGGGGAAGCCGGCACGTGCGATCTACGTTATGAGGTCGCGGATATTTGCCCCGATTTTGCCCTCGGTGGCTCTAGCACAACTTCCGGCCATTTGATTCTGTTGATGGCCTCTTGAAGAGCGGCAAGTGGTATGTGCCCACGCTTGATGTAGTGGGTCTGAAGGGTCGTCGTCCCTTCGTGGCCGATCAACTCGATGATCGTGGCGTCCGGAACGCCAGCGGCGTTGAGCTTGGTAGCCACGCCGTGGCGGAACGAATGGAACGCGAAACCCTCTTGGTTGATACCAACAGAGCGTCGGTAATCGGTGAACCATTGCGAGAATTTCCCGCTGCGAAGGTTGGCGTTGTTAGGGTCAGGCTTGAGGAGCGGGAACAGGAAATCCGAGGGGTTCGGTGCGACGGCAGCGACGTAATCCAAGAAGCCCAGCCTCAACACCTCGCGGTGAAGGGGCACACGCCGAACTGCCGCGTCGGTCTTCACACGCTCCTTACGCATGATGGTGACGCCTTGCGCTGCTTCGTCCGAATCGGTAATCCAAAGGAATGAGATGCCTCCTTCCTCCTGAACCTCGCCTCCTATCAACCGCGCAAGCTCTTCCAGCCTTGTCCCGTGATACAGAGCTAGGATCGGCATCCAGTACCGGTGATCCTGGATAACCAAGTCGCCGGGTTCTTTCCTTCGGTCTTCGGACTTGCACCCCTTCCAGACTGGCGATGCGAACAGCCGTCGCAGCGGCTCTCCCTCCCACATCTTTCTCGCGACACTCGCGGCGCCAACCCTGTCGAAGTCGAAGTCATAAGCAGGATTCGACCAGTTGACCTTATCGGGGTCACGGAAGTGCTCGAACAGGGCGCCGAGCGGCGAGGAATGCCCCTTAATGGATTTGGACGCCAGCCTCGGGCCTTCGATACCCGTGGCGGCGTCGATGAGCTGGGGCATCGTGACACCCCGGTCTTTTGCACCCTTCCCGTAATGCTTCGGCAACAACGCCAGCGCTCGGTAAAACGAGTGGCAATCACTGCGCTTGTAATCGTTGACGGGACGATCTCCCAGGAACTCGCGGAAGAGTCGGAACGTCGTCTCAGCCTTGCGGACCGTATTGTCTACCCAAGGCTTCGGCTTGGCGCGCATGGCAGTAATGAGTTGACCCTGAGCTTCCGAGAGCAGCGGCGCGGGCTTCTCCTCTTGCCTCGCTGGGGCAGTATCAACTGAGGTGGCCGCACCAAGCGCCGGGTAGTCGCCCAACAGGCTGCACCTGAAAGTTTCCAATGCCTCGACTTTCGCCCGGAGGAGCCCCGACGCCAACGCTCCATACTGATCTACCGGGATTCTGTGCTCTTCGCTGAGTCGTGTAACGCTCTCCCGGACACTGCGATAGTCCCTGCGAGCGAGCAACTCACGAACGTCCGAGATGAGGTGCTCGATCTGCTCGACCTCAAGGTCCAGAGGGTCCTCGTCGTTCAGCGTCGGCGATGTATAGGGACCTAGACCGCGGGATTCGAGGTGTTGCTCG
>NZ_CAISIQ010000483.1 GCF_903885465.1 uncultured Nevskia sp. | reverse complement strand
CGACCTGGATGCGCGGATTGACTTCGATGAAGTAGAACTTGTCGGTGTCGGCATCCATCAGGAATTCGACGGTGCCGGCATGCGTGTAGCCCACCTGCTTGCACAGGCGTACCGCCGCATCGCACAGCTCCACTCGCCGTTCCGGCGTCAGGTAGTGCGCGGGTGCGCGTTCGACCACCTTCTGGTTGCGGCGCTGCACCGAGCAATCACGCTCGAACAGATGGATCAGATTGCCGTGCTGATCGCCTAGCACCTGCACTTCGACATGGCGGGCGCGACGGACGAGTTTCTCGAAATAGGCTTCGTCATTGCCGAACGCCGCCAGCGATTCGCGGCGCGCCGATTCCACCGCCGACGGCAGCTCGGCTTCGTTCTCGATCGCCCGCATGCCGCGGCCACCACCGCCCCAGCTCGCCTTCAGCATCACCGGATAACCGATCGCGGCAGCGATCTTCTTCACTTCCTCGATGTCGCGTGGCAAGGCCTGCGAGGCCGACAGCACCGGAACGTTCGCGGCCTGGGCGGCAGCGCGCGCCGCCACCTTGTCGCCGAGCGCGCGCAGCACCTCTGGCTTCGGACCGACGAAAAGGATGCCGGCAGCCGCACAGGCTTCGGCAAACGTCGGGTTCTCGGACAGGAAGCCGTAGCCGGGATGGATGGCGTCGACACCGGCGTTCTTGGCGATCCGGATGATGTCCGGAATATCGAGGTAGGCGGCGATCGGCTTCTGCCCCGCGCCCACCACATAGCTTTCGTCTGCCTTGAAACGGTGCAACGCAAAGCGATCCTCGTGGGCGTAGATCGATACCGTGCGCACACCCATTTCAGCGGCGGCGCGCATCACCCGGATGGCGATTTCGCCACGATTGGCGACCAGCAGCTTGCGGATGGACATAGTCCTTTTTGGGTCCCTTTGATTTCTGGTGTGGATCGTCGGACAGGCTAGTGGCGCGATCAGGCGCAACCACATCAACCGTCCGCACTTATTACAGCACAGGGAGCGCCACCGACCCCCGACTTAGGGCCTGCCCGCGGATCGGCACCCGGCAAAACTCATCGACAGGAGCCGCGCACGAAAACTGACAGAGACGGTGAACCGATGACGCGATCCTCAGTCAGAGAGTCTGATCTCAGCATTCGCAACCACCATTACTGATCAATTCGCGCCTCTTTCCAACCATATTTCATTGTCGTCTGCAATATTTATGTTTGGAGTGAGATACCATTCGACGCGGATGCTCGAGTTCGAATAGGCACGCACCGTGTTGCGTCCATCCCATGGAGTCAAGCTTGAAAACCAAAACCCGTTCCAAAAAGGCAGGCAAAGTAATGACATCGGAAACCTCCTCCCCTCGTCGCAAGCGTCAGAGTGGAGTTCGCGGTCGCATTGTCGAGATGCTCGGCACGGGCCCGATGCTCGCCCAGGACATTCTCGAGCGCGGCGGCTTTTCACCGGCTTCGCTGTATTTGAATCTGAAGGCGCTGAAGTCGGAAGGTGTGGTCGATACCACTCGTGAAGGCCGTTCGGTGCGCTACACGCTTACCGGTGCCGCTGCCAGTGAAGGCAGCGTCGTGGATGCCAGCGAAGGCAAGATTCGCAAGAAGCCGGGCCGCAAGCCTGGTAGCAAGAAGGCTTCTGCTCCGGCTGCTGGCGATCTGAAGGGCGCGCTCGGCGTGTTGATGGCGCGTCTCGCGCCGATCGACAAGGTCGACGAAAAGCTGATGGTGCTGAACCAGCTGGCCGGCTCGCTGCCGG
>NZ_CAISIQ010000482.1 GCF_903885465.1 uncultured Nevskia sp. | reverse complement strand
GCGCTTCGTCATGGATCACCGGATCTTCAAGATTCCCGGCATGAACTTCCTGTTCCGCACCGCGCGGGCGATTCCGATTGCGCCGGCAAAAGAAGACCCGGCGATGCTTGAACGCGCCTATGCCGAAATCGATCAGGCGCTGAAGAACGGCGAGATCATTGGCCTCTTTCCGGAAGGCCGGTTGACGCCGGATGGCAGCATCCAGCTGTTCAAGTCCGGCATCGAAAAGATCCTCGCCGCGAACCCTGTGCCGGTCATTCCGCTGGCGGTGCGCGGCCTGTGGGGCAGCATGTGGTCACGCATCGATTCGCAGCTGCGCCGGGCCCGCTTGCCGCGCCGTTTCCGCGCCGAGATCGAACTGCTGGCCGCGGCACCGATCGCGCCCGAGCACGCTACGGCGGCGGCGCTGGAAGAGAAGGTTCGGGCGATGCGCGGCGACCAGGCTTGAACGTCGCGACCAGGCACAGGTCGAAACAGGCATGAACCCCAGGCCCATCCTGTCCGTCTCGACGCTGTTGTTGCTGGCGCTGACTGGCGTGCTGCGACCCGTCGCGGCTGGCGATGACATCTATCGTTGCCAAGCACTGAACGGCACGCCGATCTTCCAGGACAAGCCGTGCAACCAGGCGGCCGGCACTCGTGAAGCGCGCGATGGCCGCGAAGGCGTCCGCCTGCCTTCGGCGCCACCGCCGGCCGAGGAAGCGGCGGTGGTCGCCGAACGTTATCGCCGTTATCTGGACCAGGCTGGTCACGATCGCCGCGAGCAGGCAGCTGCCGATACTGCTGCTGCCGAGCGCCTGCGTGCCGAGGCTGCTGCAGAGCCAGAACCTCAAGACCGGGATGGCGTCTGCGACGATCCCTATGTCGTCGAAGCCGATCAGCGTTGCCGCGATCAGGGCTGGTCGTCCGAGCGTATCTATCCGGTCTTTGTGCCGTTCAGGCCGATAAGGCCACGGCCTCCGGTCGTCAGTCCGCGCCCACCCGTGGTGGCACCGCCACTGGGCGAGGGCACGCGACCGACACGTCCGCCACCGCGAATACCGCGCGATCCGCGTGCCGAGATTCTCGACACGCGACGCTGATCCTTTCGATTACCAGCGCTGCGGCACTCGCTTGACCTCTTTCATGTCGTAGCCCATCGCCGCGATCTTGGCGAGTTGGCGGTCGTACTCGGTCTGGCTCATCTCCGGCTTGCGGGCCAGCAGCCAGACCAGATCGCGCTTCGTACGGGCAACGATCACGCTGGAATAGTCGTCCGCCAGTTCGGTGATCAGGTACTCGCCCTTGATCGGCCAGACGAACTGCATGCCCCATTCGGCGTTGTTGCTGCCTTCGACGACGAAGCCCTTCGGCGTGTACTTCTTCGGTTTGCCGTCAAAGCCGCCGTCGCGGAAGGTGAAGGTGGTGGCGATGCTGCCATCGTCGTTGAGCTTGTAGTTCTCGATCTGGTTGTAGCCGTCCTTGTCGATGAAGGTCGGCACGTAAGCGATGACGTACCAATCGCCCATGAAGCGCGGCAGATCGACCTTGGCGGCGCGCTCGATCGGCGGCAGATGCGAGGTCGAGGCACAGGCCGCGAGGGTTGCGGCACACAACGAGGTAGCGAGACGCAGCAGGCGATTCATCAGTGACGCTCCGGCAAGGGGAAAGGGGCTGAGCTTCAGACCGCCTTGCCGCAGCGACGTTCGCCCCGCGCAGCTAAAGCCCGAAAGCCAGCGGAAGCAGCGCGCGGGCCGTGGTCTTGCGTACCCGCTGGCCATCGCGGCTGAGCATCAGCACCTCGATGTCGTGACCGCAGATGGTCACCGCTTCGGCGAGCACCTGGCGGCAGCGGCCGCAGGGGGTGATGAACTCGCCGGTGACTGCAGCTTCCAGTTCGCCGACAGCGGCGATCGCGATGGCGACGATTTCATGCAGCCGTCCGGCGCTGCTGGCACTGGCGATCGCGACCGTTTCGGCGCACAGGCTCAAGCCGTAGGACACGTTCTCGAAGTTCGCGCCGCTGTGCCGGCTGCCGTCGGCGAACAGCAGGGTGGCGCCGACATGGAAGCGCGAGTACGGCGCATAGGCGGTGGCGGTGGCCGCGAGCGCGGCGCCGACCAGCGCCCGCTCGTTCGGGTTCAGCTCGTCGATCGGCATGACGCTGACGGCCGACGCCGCTGGATCGGTTTCAGAGGTCATCAGAGTTCGTCCGGTCGCGGCTTGGCATGCCAGAAGATCCAGGCCAGCGCGGCATGCACCGGTAGCAGCAGCAAGG
>NZ_CAISIQ010000481.1 GCF_903885465.1 uncultured Nevskia sp. | reverse complement strand
TCATGCGTGACCATGACGATGGTCTTGCCGTGGTTGCGGTTCAGTTGCTGCAGCAGAGTGAGAATTTCGTCGGCGGTCTTGCGGTCGAGATCGCCGGTGGGTTCGTCGCAGACCAGCAGGGTGGGATCGGCCACCAGCGCGCGGGCGATCGCGACGCGCTGCTGCTGACCGCCGGACAGTTCGCTCGGCTTGTGGGTAGCGCGATCGGACAAGCCGACCACGGCAAGCGCGGCGGCCACATTCTTTTTCCGCTGCGCCTTGCTCAAGGACGTGAGCAGCAGCGGCAGTTCGACATTGGCTTCGGCGCTGAGCACCGGCAGCAGGTTGTAGAACTGGAACACGAAGCCGACGTGGCGCGCGCGCCATTTGGCGAGCTGGCCGGAGGACAGCTGATCGATGCGCTTGCCGTCGACGATGATCTCGCCGGCGCTGGGCTTGTCGAGGCCGCCGATCAGGTTCAGCAAGGTGGTCTTGCCCGAGCCGCTGGGGCCCATCAGCGCGAGGAAGTCGCCGCTGGCGATGTCGAGGTCGAGTGCTTGCAGCACGTCAACGGTCTGCTTGCCACGGGTGTAGCGCTTGGCCACGCCGCGAATGGAGACGAGGGTGCTCATCGGGCAGCTCCTGGGTGAGGTTCGGTGTCGAGTTGATGGAGGCGCGCCTGCAGTGTCGCCTGCAGGCCAGCCAGTGCCGGATCGGACGTCAGCGGCTTGCCGGCCAGTCGTCGTTCAGTGTCTGCGGTTGCGCGTTTCAGCAGATCGCGTTCTGCGGGCTGGTCGCCCAGGGCTTCGTACAGATCGGCCGTTGCCAGCAGCAGCGAAGCCCCGTCGACGCAGGCCGGCGCTTCGCTGAACCAGCCGCGCGCCAGTTCGGCCTGCATCGCCGGCACCTGCGCTTGCAGATGATTGCGCCGCGTCTCGGCGGGCAGGCCGATGGTCGATGCGACATAGCGATCCAGTTCCAGGCCGCGGTCGCAGCCGAGCGCGGGATCGGCAAGCACTTTCTGGCCGCCGATATCGGATTCCACCGGCTGGCCGCGCTGGGCGGCCTGCAGGAATTCGATGCGGTTGCGCCAGCGCTGCACGGCCACGGTGCCGGTGTGCTGGCCGCGCACGGCGAGCGGCAGGCGCATCCACCAGGCAAAGCCGGCATCGCCCAGACCCTGTGCATGGAAGCTTTCCAGTGCTTCGGCGGTTGCCGCTGCGCCTTCGGCTGTGGTGTCGGTGGCCCGATAGCGGCGCGCCTTCAAGGTGGTGCGCTGAGCCAGCAGCTGGTTGATACGGGCACGGAAGGCATCGGCGCTCACGGCGCCGGCCACCCGGCCCATTTCCTCGCCATCGGCATTCAGCAGCAACCAGCTCGGCAGGCGGCCGACCGGATGCTGCTTGAGCAGATCGACCGCTTCCGGTTGATCGCGGTCTACCGTGCGTATCGCCAGCTGTGCCGAGAGCGCCGCCCAGCGCGGATCGCCACGCAACTGTTGCGACATCGCATCGCAGGCAATGCAGTGGCTGCTGCGGACTTCTATCAGCTGCGCCTGGCTCGCTGTCGCCGTGCTCGCTGGCGCCGCCAGGAGCAGCAAGGCCAGCGTGACCAGGCAGCGAGCGGCGTTCACGGCTTGCCGTTGGCGGTGGTGATGCGCACGACATCGCCGTCCTTGAGCTTGGGCAGATCGCCGATAGCCACTTGATCGCCGGCGCTTAGCCCGGCGATCACCGTCTGTTCAGTGCCGGATTTCGCGCCGAGTTTCACTGCGCGGCGCTCCACGGTCTTGCCGCGGATCAGGAACACAGCCCCGGTCTCGCCACTGCCGAGCACAGCCGTCGACGGTACGATGACACCAGCCGGTTCCGGGCTGCCGGCTTTCGGAGCAGCACCGAGAAAGGACACGCGCGCCCCCATTTCCGGCAGCACGCGGGCGTCCTTCTCCTTGAACGCGACTCTCACCTTCACTGTCGCTTTGGTGCGATCGGCGGTCGGGATCACTGCGATCACTTCGGCGGGAATGCTCCAGTCCGGATAGGCGTTGAGTTTGATCACTGCCGGCTGGGCGGACGTGACCCGGTTGATGAAGTTCTCGTTGACGTCGACTTCCACTTCCAGCGAATCCATGTCGACGACGGTGCCGATGCCGGTGCGCGTGAAGCCGCCGCCGGCCGACAGCGGCGAAACGATCTCCCCGACCTGCGCCGCTTTCACGGTGATCACGCCGGCAAACGGCGCGCGCACCGTGGTGTCGTCGAAGCTGCGCTGGGCGACGTCGACGGCGCGCGCGGCCACCGCGACATTGCGCTCCGCCACGTTGTAGCTGGCGCGCAGGCCATCGAGCGTGGTCTGCGCGGTATCGAGTTCGGCCACGCTGATGAACTTCTGCTCGACCAGCCCCTTGCGGCGCGACACGTCGCGCTCCGCATTGGCAACGTTGACCTTTACCTGGGTGGCGCTGGCGCGAGCCGATTCCAGCTGCGCGCGCGCCTGTTCGAGCGAGGCGCGGATATTGGTGTCGTCGAGCCGGGCGACGATCTGATTGGCTTCCACCCGGCTGCCTTCCTCGATCAGCACCTCGGTGACCAGGCCAGTGATCTTGGCGGATACCGTTGCCGCGCGGCGGGCGACGACGTAACCCGCGGCATCAAGCAGCGAACTGCCACCGGCGCTGCCGTTCGACGCCGCAGCCTTCGCGGTGGCCACCGTCACCGGCAGGCCCGCAGGCTTGCTGAAGATGAACCAGGCGACACCGGCGCCGACGAGCAGCAACACGGCGGCGATCCACCACTTCTTCCCACCATGGCCGCTGTCTTCGGGCTCATTGCTGCGATCGATACGGAGCTGATCGAGCAACGCGGATTTATCGTCCATGACCTGTAAGGGATAGGTAAAAGTGGTGCCGCAAGCATAGTGGAAACCGGCTCCGCCACTGGCCGGGAAAACCGGCTTTCATGGGTTCCAGACTAGGTATTCCACAGGGCCCGAGACAGTCCCGATCGTCATCGCGGCGACATGACGTTTGTCATGCCCGCCGTACGTTGAGCGGCGCCCTGGACGGACTCGAAGCCCGGCGTTTCTCCGGCTTGTCACAATCGGCCTCGATACTGCGCGCGAAAACCACGACCCCATGGGAGAAGCGCAATGGCGAAGATCGCGCATCCGGACAGGCCGGAGAAGGCCACGTATCACTACCGCACCATCTGGCTGTCCGACATCCACCTCGGCACGCCCGGCTGCAAGGCCGAGTTCCTGACCGATTTCCTCAAGCGCAACCACTGCGACACGCTCTATCTCGTCGGCGACATCATCGACGGCTGGAAGCTGAAGAGCGGCTGGTACTGGCCGCAGGAACACACCAACGTCATCCGCAAGATCCTGACCAAGGCCAAGCGCGAGACGCAGGTCATCTACGTCACCGGCAATCACGACGAGTTCCTGCGCAAGTTCGTCGACTACCGCCTGGAAATCGGCAACATCAAGCTGGTCAACGAAGCGATCCACGAAACCGCCGACGGCCGCAAGCTGCTGGTGCTACATGGCGACTACTTCGACGTCATCACCCGCTATCACCGCTGGGTGGCGCTGGCCGGCGACATGGCCTACGAAACGATGATGCACACCAACTACTGGTTCAATCGCCTGCGGGCGATGGCCGGGCTGCGCTACTGGTCGCTGTCGGCGTATGCGAAGCAGAAGGTCAAGAACGCGGTCAGCATCGTCTCCAGTTTCGAAGAAGCCGTGGCCCGCGAATGCAAGCGCCGCGGCCTCGATGGCGTGGTCTGCGGCCACATCCACCACGCCGAGATCCGCGACATCAACGGTGTGGAGTACCACAACTGCGGCGACTGGGTGGAAAGCTGCACCGCACTGGCCGAAGACATGAACGGCAAGATCTCGGTGATCCGCTGGGTCGAGATTGACCACCTCAACGAACGCCCGAAAGTCACGCCGCTGAAGCGGGCGGCGAAGGCGATCGGAGTTGCGGCTTGAGGTAAGCCGTCGCCCTCGAAACACTCGACATTCCCGCGAAGACGGGACCGATTCGCCGGCAGCGAATCGGAGCGCAAGCCTGCGAAGCAGGTCGAGCGCAGGGATGCGCTCAACAATCCAGTTTTGATGCGGAACGCTACGGTTGAAACTGGATGCCCGCCTTCGCGGGCTGTCGATTGCTTCTCATCGTCCTCGCGCCTTGCGGTATTCGCCGGGCGCACGATCGAACCAGCGACGGAAGGCTCGCGTGAAACTGGCGGTATCGCTGTAGCCCAGTTGCAGCGCCATCTCGTCGAGCTTCATCTCGGTGCCCATCAGGAGCTGAACCGCGAGTTGCCGGCGCTCCGCGTCTACCAAATCGCGAAAGCTTGTCTTCTCCTCTTCCAGCCTGCGACGCAGGCTGCGCGGCGCCATCGCAAGCTGCTGGGCGACGGCCTCGATCGACGCGACCAGGCCCAGGGAACCCAGGATAAGTTGGCGGACCTGTCCGGCGACGCCGACGACCTGGCGACGCTCCAGCTGGGTACGACACTGATCCTCCAGCAGGCGCACCAGGTGGGGGTCGTACATCGGCAGGAGCGTTTCCGCGTCCTGTCGGCGCAGCACGATCGCATTGCGCGGACACCCGTACTGGGGTGCGACGCCGCACAGTGACTTGATGCGCGCGGCGTGATCGGGCGCGGGGCCCTGGTACTCGATTCTCTTGACCGGGATGCCGGATAGTCCGAGTTCTTGGAACAGATGGATCGCGGTCGCAGTATCCCGCTCCAGCAGGAACTGGCGGAGGTGCTGAGGGATGGCATCAGGATCAGCGATGACAGCGAACTCGTCGGCGTCGGACCAGGTCGCGAATCGGCAATAAGCGGTGCTCAGCGGCAGGTAGCGAATCGCGCTGTCGAAAGCCTCGTGCAGCGTACGGCTGATGCGCAGCACGAAGCCCCAGATCCCGAAAGTGGAGACGTTGTACTGAAGCCCCAATTCGAATCCCAGCGCGGGCACCTCGGGCAGCGCCAGGATCAGATTCTCGACCAGACGCATCTCCTGATGCCGCTCGATCAATACATCGGCCTCGTGCAACTGGGCCTCTCGGATTCCAGTGCCCATCAGGCAGGTCTCCACGTCGACGCCGTAGCGCGCGGCGAAGTTGACCATGACTTG
>NZ_CAISIQ010000480.1 GCF_903885465.1 uncultured Nevskia sp. | reverse complement strand
TTGGCGGCGGCAGCAGCTTCGAGCGCTTGTTCTCTTCTGGCTCGTAGCGCAAGGGCTGTTCGCGCCACAGCTTCGGAAACGCTTGCTTCAGGCGAGCAAGCTTCGGCAGATCGTTGACCAGCACGTAGCGCTGCTTCGGATGGTTCTGCACGAAGTTCTGGTGATAGCCCTCGGCCCGATAGAACGGGAACAGCGGCCGCATCTTGGTGACGATCGGGTGGGGCAGCAGCTTCAGGGCGTCGATCTGATTCATGTAGGCCACGGCGACCCGCGCCTCGTCCTTGCTGTCGGTGAAGATCGTCGAACGGTACTGGCTGCCGATATCCGGCCCCTGACGGTTCAGCTGGGTGGGATCGTGAGCGACGAAGAAGTAGATCTGCAGCAGCGTGCCGATGGTCAGTTGGGCCGGGTCGTACTCGATCAGTACCGATTCCGCGTGGCCGGTACCGCCACCGATCACGTTCGCGTAGTTCGCCGTCGATTTCAGGCCACCGGCATAGCCGGCCGTGACATTGCTGACGCCTTTCACGTGCTGGAAGATCGCCTGCATACCCCAATAGCAGCCGCCGGCGAGGATCAGCGTCGCCTTGCCGCTTTTCTCGGCGAGCGGCAGGTCATATTCCGGCGGCACCGGCGTGACCGGCGCCGACGGCGTTACCGCGAGTTGCGGCGCTTCGGCTTTCGCTGACGCCTCATCGGCCTGGACGAGGCCGGGTAGCGTCACCGGCATGGCTGCTGCTGCTGCCAGCAGCAGCCAGGCTGGCACGCCCACGCGCAGCTTGAAGCTCATACCCAAGCCAGGGCTCGCTGATGAAGCAGCGCTCGCCGCTTTCCGTGTTGTCATCGTCAAGCCCGAATCCGTATCCCGAAGCGTATACGCGGGATCAACCGGCCGAGATGCCGCCGTTGACGCTGATCACCTGGCCGGTGATCTTGCCGGCCTGCGGGCCGCCGAGGAAGACGATCATCGCCGCCAGATCGTCCGGCGAGCAGACGCCGAGGCTGGCCATGCTTTCCACCTGAGCAAAGAGCTTGGCGCTGAAGCCGCCTTTCTGCACATGCGCAGCCGTAGTCGTGCCGCCGATCAGCGACGGCGTCAGGCAGTTGACGCGCACGCCGAAACGCTTCGCTTCCATCGCCAGGGTTCGCGAGAACACGGTGATCGCCGCCATCGCCGCACCGAGGATGGTTTCGCCCGGCGTCGGCACCTTGGCGGCGTCGGAGGCAACGTTCAGGATCACGCCGCCGCGGCGCTGCTTCATGTACGGCAGCACCAGACAGCTCATGTGCATCGGCGCCAGCACCACGGACATCATCGTCGGGCCGATATCGGCAGCAGAGAGATTGATCAGCGGCTCCGGCGTGTAGCGGCTCATGTCGATCGTCGAGTTCAGCAGCACGTCGATGCTGCCCAGCTTCTCGTGCGCTTCGGCGACGGCGCGCTGCGCTTGCTCGAGCACGTTGGCATCGCCCTGGATGAAATACACAGAGGCTTCCGGGCAGGCTGCGAGCACAGCCTGACGGGCCTGTTCGCCGCGCTCGGCATTGCGGCCGACGAGGCCGATCCGGCGCACGCCGGCTTGGGCGAACTGGATGGCGCTGGCCAAGCCGACACCGGAGGTTCCGCCGGTGATCAGGACGCCGCTGTCAGCGTAGGCGTGGAAAACGACGTTCGGTGCTTCGGCCATCGGGTTTCTGCTCTATTGTAGGAGGGTGGAAAAATAGTAATCTGCCATACTAAATTAACGGTCGCATTTCGGCACCTTGCCGCATGCCCGTCGACACTCAGCATCACTTCGAATGCCAGTTACTGGAGAGGAGCCTCACTATGTCGCTTGACAAAAATATCGATCACGACAGTTTCTACATCGATGGTGACTGGGTTAAGCCCGCCACCAGCGCCCGCATCGACGTCATCGGTGCCAACACCGGCCTGAGCATCGGCAGCGTGCCCGAAGGCAGCAATGCCGATATCGACAAGGCCGTCGCCGCCGCCCGCAAGGCGCTCGATGGCCCCTGGGGTGACACCACCCCGGCCCAGCGCGCCGAGTACATGAACAAGTTCGCCGACGCGCTGGAAAAGCGCGCCGAGCGTCTCAGCCGTGCGGTCAGCAACCAGAACGGCATGCCGCTGGCGCTGTCCGAACAGCTGGAAGGCAGCTACGTCTGCGGCCTGATTCGCTACTACGCCGCGCTGACCACCAACATGGTCGTCGAAGAGCGTCGTCCGTCGCCGCTGGGCTTCGACACCCTGATCCGCAAGGGTCCGGTGGGCGTGGTCGGCGGCATCGTGCCGTGGAACTTCCCGGTCGTGCTGTCGATGATGAAGATCGGTCCGGCCCTGGCCACCGGTTGCACCATCGTCCTGAAGCCGTCGCCGGGCACCGTGCTCGATTGCTACATCGTTGCCGAAGCCGCCGCCGAAGCAGGCATCCCGGCCGGCGTCATCAACTGGGTGCCGGGCGGCCGTGAACTGGGCGCCTATCTGGTCTCGCATCCGGGTGTCGACAAGGTTGCCTTCACCGGTTCGACCGGCGCCGGCCGCAAGGTCGCTGAAGTCTGCGGTCGCCTGCTGCGTCCGGTCAGCCTCGAGCTGGGCGGCAAGTCGGCGGCGATCATCCTCGACGATGTCAAGATCGAACACCTGCTGCCGGGCCTGCACTTCGCCTCGTTCGGCAACAATGGCCAGATCTGTGCGCTGTCGTCGCGCATCCTGGCGCCGGCCAGCCGCTATGACGAGATCGTCGACGCGATCGCCGGCCTGGCCAAGGGCTTGAAGGTCGGCAGCTCGATGGACAAGGACACCCAGATCGGCCCGCTCGCTTCGGAAGAGCATCGCGCCCGTGTCGAAGGCTATATCGCGATCGGCAAGACCGAAGCCCGTCTGGTCGCCGGTGGTGGTCGTCCGAAGGATGCGGGTGATGGCTGGTTCGTCGAGCCGACCGTGTTCGCCGACGTTTCGAACAAGGCCCGTATCGCGCAGGAGGAAATCTTCGGGCCGGTATTGACGGTCATCAAGTACCAGAACGAGGAAGAGGCGATCAAGATCGCCAACGATTCCGAGTTCGGCCTCGGTGGCACCGTCTGGTCGTCGGACAGCAAGCGTGCACAGGCGATTGCCCGCCAGGTGCACACCGGCACCATCGGCGTCAACGGCTACATGATCGACATCGCGTCGCCGTTCGGCGGCATCAAGGCCAGCGGCCTGGGTCGTGAAATGGGTCCGGAGTCGCTCGCCGCCTACCAGCAGATCAAGTCGATCTATCTGCCGGCTGGCTAAGCTTCAGCGCAGCAAAAAGGCCGGTCACCTTCACGGGTGACCGGCCTTTTTTTGTGACCGCGTTTCAGGGTTTCAGCAGTTCGCCGGCAATGATCATCTTGCGCACTTCGGTGGTGCC
>NZ_CAISIQ010000479.1 GCF_903885465.1 uncultured Nevskia sp. | reverse complement strand
GGCTCCTGGAAGCGATTCTCGGCGATCAGGCGCTGCAGGTAATAGGTTTCCTGCGCATCCGGCAGATCCTTCAGTTCCCAGTCCCAACCCGATTCGACATTCTGCGTGCGTCTCACCATCGTCGAAATCATGCGGCCGCTGCGGACATAGGCAGCGCTCAGATCAAGATTCTTGCGCGCTGCGGTGAGCGCATCGATCGCCCGCTGGTAGAACGCTTCCGACTGCAAATGCGCGCCAAGTTTGTCGAGCGTGAACGGAATCGCAAGCAGCACTTCCTGCACGGCAGGATCGATGGTGTCGCGTGTGGCGAGTTCCACCCAAGGCACCAGCGCCCGCTTCAGCGCAGCTTCTTCGTCAGCCGACGCTTTGGTCAGCCTGAAGTTCTGGAGACCGGCACGCTTGTAGACGTCGTCACCGAGAAAGCCGGGGCGCAACAGCACACCGATGGTTGACAGACTCTTGGAGATGCCTGATTCATCGTCGCCGGACTTTTTCTGCCCCTTGCCGCCGGGCGCCAGATAAGCCCAGCCGAGGCCGAGCAGGGCGCGATTCGACAGCGGGCCGTCGCTGCGTACGCGCTGGAGCACGCCGATTGCCGAGCCACCTTGCTGGTTACGCAGGAAGTAGTAGCCGAGTGCCAGATTGGCCTTGTCGCGGACGGCCAGTTCGTCGGGATCGTCGGCGTCGATCTGACCGACCTTGTCGAGCACGGTCAGACCCTGGGTGACGCGGCCGTCCTTGATCAGGGCAACGCCGTAGTTGTAGCGCGTGAACGCGCGCTGCAGGCCGGCATCCTTTAGTTCGGCGAGCACCGCGGCCGCTTCCTTGTACCGACCCTGCGCGAGAAGAGCGCGGCCGAGCAGATCCTGCCATTCCAGCGTGGCCTGTTTCGGAAGCTGAGGCTTCATCGCTTCAAGTTCGGCGATCGCTTCCGCAAGCTTGCCGCGCTGGTAATCGAATTCGGCCAAATGGATTCGGGCACGCGCCAGCGAAAGAGCCGTGCTCGGTTCCGGCACCAGTTCGCGATAGATCGTGCTCGCGCGCTGTTCGACGCCGAAATTCAGCGTGGCATCGGCCAGGCGCCGGAAGTAGACCTTCGACAGCTGGCGGTCGGGCTTCTCGCCGAGCAACTGCAGGAGTTCGGTCGAAGCGCTGAAGTAGCGCTGGTCGCCCATCAAGAACTCGGCGGCACGCACATGCGGATCGTTGGCACTGCCCGGTTCGTAGCGATCGATGGCCAGCGCCGGAATCGACGCCGTCAGCAAGGTGGCACAAAGAATGCTGCGGATCATCGCGACGGTCTCCAGTCGCGCAGCGCCATGGTCGGCTGCATACCAAGGCCCGGCGTTGATATCAGGATTTCAAGATCAGATGCCCGATCAGTTTTGTCGAACACAGCTTCATAGCGGCCGCGCATGCGCTGGCCGTCTGCACCGGTGTCGGCGTAGCGACCCGTGAACTCAGCCCACATGCGGTGCGCACCGGGCGTGACGTTCAGGCGTAGCGCCCGATACAAGCCCCGGCGTTGCAAGGCCACGGCTTCGGTGACTTCGAGCTTTCTGCGAATCGGCTCGTTGCCGTCGACCGTGATCACGACTTCGTCGAGCAGTAGTCCCGGCGCGTCGACACCGACGTAGATCGTTACCCGGGTTTGCTCCGGATACAGGAAGGCGTCCTCGGTGCGGATCGCCTGCTGGTTGATGTCGAAAACTTCCGACTTCAGCACCTGTAGCGTCCGGTCGATCTCGAGCACCGCCGGGTCGGCGGGCTGAGGCGGAGCCGCGTGCACTGCAATAGGCAGGCAGGCGAGTAAGGTGCACAAAAACAAGCGGCTCGGCGAGCGTAAAGCCATGTTCGTTTTCTGGGCAGGGAGCATTGAAGAGGCGCGAGTCTAGCAAAAGGTCCGCGGCCGACGGAAACAGAACTGTGCGTTCAGCGGATGCGCGGTACGTGTCCGTCTTTCAAGCGGCGCAAAGCCGCGAAAACTTCCACGGAATCAGTCATCGCTTGCCCGGTCTGCGCGGTCATTGCGATGGCCAGTTCGGGCTCTTTGCTGCGCAGGAACGGGTTCCGCGCGCGCTCGCCGGCGATAGTGCCCGGCACCGTTGCCAGGCCCGCGGCGCGCAGGCTCTGCAGGCGAGAAAATTCAGTGGCTACGGAATCATTGTCCGGCTCGACCGTGGCGATGAAATCGTAGTTCGACAGTGTGTACTCGTGCGCGCAGTAAACCGCGGTATCACCTGGCAGATCGGCGAGGCGAGACAGCGAATGCTGCATCTGCGCCGGCGTGCCTTCGAACAGCCGTCCGCAGCCGCCGATGAACAAGGTATCTCCGCAGAACAGCAGGCGCTGCACCGCTTCGAAGTAGGCAATGTGCCCGAGGGTGTGTCCCGGCACGGCGATCACGTTCAAGCGGATGCCGAGACCGGCAAGGCTGACCTCGTCTCCGTCATCGAGCAGTACGGTCAGGCCCTTGATCTTCGCGTGCTCGGCACGCGGGCCGTAGACGACGGCGCCGGTCTCCGCCGCCAAGGCGACGAGTCCGCCGATATGGTCGGGATGATGATGCGTGATCAGGATCGCGTCGAGCACGAGGCCGCGGGACGCAAGAGCCTTGCTGACGACGGACGCATCACCGGGGTCGACGATCGCTGCATGGCCGTCGCGTTCGAGCAGCCAGAGGTAGTTGTCGGTGAACGCGGGCAGGGCAGTGACGGTTATCATGGCGCCATCGTCTTCATAGCGCGTCGGTACGTCAACCATGCCTAACCGTCTCGCGGTCAGCGGCGGCCAGCCGTTCAACCGCCAAGCCCTGAAAACCTGGCTCGCCAGCCCCCGTGGCAAGCGTCTGCTGGCGCTCGAGGAACGCGAGCTGTCGCGCGTGCTGCCGAATCTGTTCGGCCGTCACTGCCTGCAGATCGGCAACTGGGGCGATGGCCAGTTGCTGGCTTCCGCGGACATGCTGCATCGCGCTGTGCTCGGCACGCTGATCGACAGTCTGGGCGATGCCCAGGCCGTGACCCAGCCCGATGCCTTGCCGATCATGGAGCGCAGCGTCGACGCCGTGCTGCTGCCGCACACGCTGGAGTTCTCGCCGTCACCCCACAATCTGTTGCGCGAGGTCAATCGCATCCTTAGCGATCGCGGCCGTCTGATGATTCTTGGCTTCAATCCCTGGAGTCTCTGGGGTTTGCGTCGCGTGCTCGGCATGGGCACTCGAGCTTTTCCGCCGGGGGCTCGCTTTCACAGCGCCGGCCGGCTTGCTGACTGGCTGGAACTGCTCGATTTCGAGATCACCGAACTGCGGCGCTTCGGGGTCGGCTTCCCTTGGACAGAAGCGCGTACCGCCGGGGAACCCTTCACGGTGGCCAGTCTGGCGATGCCACTCGCCGAGGGTTATCTGATTGTTGCCAAGAAACGGGTGATTCCGATGTCGATGGTCACGCGTCTTCCGCGAGCCCAGGTCAAGCAGCTGGTCGGCCGCGCACTCGGCGGTATTGCCGCCACCCCCGCTGTTACACCGGATCTCAATACTCCCGCTGAATGAAAGCAGTCATCGCGTACACCGACGGCGCATGCCGCGGTAACCCCGGCCCAGGCGGTTGGGGTGTTTCTCTTCAGTACGGTGAGCACCTGAAGGAACTCTGTGGCGGCGAAGCGCCGACCACCAACAATCGCATGGAGCTGATGGCAGCGATCAGCGCGCTAGAGTCCCTGCGAGAAGCATGCACGGTGACGCTGCACACGGACTCCAAGTACGTGCTGCAGGGGCTGACCGAGTGGCTGCCAAGCTGGAAGAAGCGCGGTTGGAAGACGGCCGACAAGAAGCCCGTCAAGAACCAGGATTTATGGCAACGGCTTGACGTTGCGGCTGCTCGACACCAGATCGACTGGCGTTGGGTCAAGGGCCATTCCGGCGATCCAGGCAACGAAAACGCTGACCGTCTTGCCAACAAAGGCTTGGAGCTGGCTCAGTCCGCCAAGGCTTGAGCACTGACCTATAAACGTTCCCGGGCCATGCCGATCGGCATGGC
>NZ_CAISIQ010000478.1 GCF_903885465.1 uncultured Nevskia sp. | reverse complement strand
CAGCAGCACGTAATGGGCGATGCCATGCCAGGTCGGCACCTGCAATGGCCGCCACAGGCCGAACACCGGCGCGGCCCATTCGGAGACCGCGAACACGATCAGCGCAAGCAGGCCGGCTACCGCTGGCGAGCCGCGCGCGATCAGCAATATCCAGAACAGCGGAATCACCCACATGCCGGCCATGTAGACCGGTACCGTGCCGATGCGCGGCGCGCCGTGATCCGGAAACGTCAGGATGCCGATCAGCTGCGACAGCACCCAGTCCGGCACCACTTGGCAGATCGACAGCGGCAGCAGAAACCACCACAGATCGAACCAGTGACCGTGGCCGCTGCTACGCGCGATCAGCGGCAGCAGCAGGTTGAAAGCCACCACCAGCGCGACCACCGCCAGCCCGAGCATCGGTGCCTGCAGGTAGCGGAAGCTGGCCCAGCCGGCCGCGACGAGCAGGCCGTTGAGGATCAGGGCGTCGCGGACTTCACGCATCGGGCAGCGGGATCAGTCGATCAGGCGGCGAGCAGCTTCTCGATGTCCTTGGCGATCGACGCCGGCGTGTCGATCGAGCCGTAGCGCTTCAGCACCTCGCCGTTCTTGGCGACCAGGAACTTGGTGAAATTCCACTTGATCGCTTCCGAACCGAGGATGCCCTTCTCCTCGCTCTTCAGAAACTTGTACAACGGGTGCGCGTCGTCGCCATTGACCTTGATCTTGGCGAACATCGGGAAGCTGACGTCATAGGTCAGCGAGCAGAACTGCTGGATTTCCTTCTCGTCGCCCGGCTCCTGATGGCCGAACTGATCGCAGGGGAAGCCTAGGATCTCGACACCCTTGTCATGCAGCTCCCGATACGCCGCTTCCAGGCCCTTGTACTGCGGCGTGAAACCGCACTTCGAGGCAACGTTGACGATCAGCAGGACCTTGCCCTTGTAGGCGTCGAGCTTGACCGTCTTGCCGTCGATGGTGGTGGCGCTGAAATCGTAGATCGTGGACATGAGGTTCTCCGAAACAGATGGTTTAACGAAAGCGGGCCGACGTTTGTCGGCCCGCCCAATTCAGCAGAATGCAGCAGTGCAGCGGCTCAGAAATTCGCCGCATCCAGCGCCATCAACTCGCTGGCTGGCTGGCGCACGTTGGCGCACAGGCTCATCACCTGCGGCAGCATGCGAGCGGCGAAGAACTGCGCGGTGTTGAGCTTCTGGGCCTTGAAGATCTCGTCGCTGGAGTTGATCGCTGCCTTGGCCATGCGCAGCCAGTTGTAGCCGAGGTAGGTCAGGGAGAACGCGCGCTGGAAATCGACGGCGCCGAAGCCGGCATCGTTCGGGTTGGTCTTGAACGATTCCTGCAGCCAGGCGGTGGTCTTTTCCAGTTCGTCGACGGCTTCGCGCAGCGGCTTGGCGATGAAGCCGAGCGGCGCGTCGCCGGTCGATTCCGAACGCACCTTGGCGAAGAAGCGCGCCGGCAGGCGGCCGTTGTCGATCATCAGCTTGCGGCGCACCAGATCCATCGCCTGGATGCCGTTGGTGCCTTCGTAGAGGCAGAGGATCTTGGCGTCGCGCATGATCTGCTCGACACCGTGCTCGCGGATGAAGCCGTGGCCGCCGTAGACCTGGATCGCCAGGCTGCCGAGATCGACGGCCGAATCGGTGCAGAAGCTCTTGACCAGCGGCGTGTTCAGCTCGACCCAGTCGTTGGCTTCCTCGCGAACCGCCGGGTCCGGATGGTGATGGGCGATATCGACATACATGCCGGTCTCGTAGGCCAGCACGCGGGCGCCTTCGGTGGTGGCGCGCATGGTCAGCAGCATGCGGCGCACGTCCGGGTGATCGATGATCGTGGCGCCGCCGTTGAAGGCCTTGCCCTGCTTGCGATCCTTGGCGTAGGCGATGGCGTTCTGGGTGGCCAGTTCGCACAAGCCCAGGCCCTGCATGCCGACCAGGATGCGCGCCAGGTTCATCATCACGAACATGTTCTGGATGCCGGTGTTCGGCGCGCCGACCAGCCAGCCCTTGGCGCCCTCGAACTGCAGCGCGCAGGTGCAGGAACCGTGGATGCCCATCTTGTGCTCGATGGACGTGCAGGTGACCTTGTTGCGCGCGCCGATGCTGCCGTCGGCATTGACCAGGAACTTCGGCACCGCGAAGGTCGTCAGGCCCTTCACACCCGCCGGGCCGCCTTCGATGCGGGCCAGCACGAAGTGGACGATGTTCTCCACCATCGTGTGCTCGCCGGAGGTGATGAAGATCTTGCCGCCGTCGAGCGAGTAGCTGCCGTCGTCGTTCGGGATCGCCTTGGTCTTGATCGCGCCGAGGTCGGTGCCGGCCTGCGGTTCGGTGATGCACATGGTGCCGGTCCACTCGCCGGTGGCGAGCTTCGGCAGGTAGGTCTGCTTGACCTCATCGGAACCGGCCGCGAGGATGCCCTCGAAGCAGCCGACGGTCAGGCCCGGATAGAGCGCGAAGGCGACATCCGCCGAGCAGAGCATCTCGTCGATGACCTTGCCCAGCGTGTACGGCAGGCCGGCGCCGCCCCATTCAGCGGGGTTGGAAATGCCCACCCAGCCGGCTTCCTGGTACTGCTTGTAGGCTTCCTTGAAGCCCTTCGGCACCGTCACGTCGCCATTGCTGAGCTTGCAGCCTTCGGCGTCCCCGGGCGCGTTCAGCGGCGCCACCTGATTCTGGATGAGCTTGGCGGCTTCCTCGATTAGACCGTTCAGCGTGTCCGGCGTGGCATCGGCCATCACCGGCATTTCGGTCAGGGAACCGACGTTCAGCACGTCGTTGAGGACAAACTGGATTTCGCGCACGGGCGCAGCGTAGGTCGCCATGATCGAGCAACTCCGTTAGAAGGTGAAGGGTTTATCGAAGCCACCTCGACTGCGAACAATCAGGCAGAAGTGGCGTGGATAAACACTCGTTCGATAGTCAAAAGATTAGCACGGGCCATGTCATTCCCGCGCCGCCAGCGGGTCACCCCGTGACATCCTGGGGACAGTCCGGGTGACCCGCTGCCGGCCGATCAGCTCAGAGCGGCGCTTTCGCGGACGCTTCGCCCGGTTCCGGATAGGTGACGAAGCGCGTCTCGAAGCCGGCCTTCTGGCCGGCAGCACTGATGTCGGCGCGATGGCTGTCCGGGCCGAGATAAATCAGCACCAGCGTCTTCAGATCATCGGCCTGGTGAGCGACGAGCGCCGCCAGCAGCGTGCGGCGATTGCGCTCCGGGTCCGGGCCGGCGATGCCGAGATAGTCGTGCTCCTGAGCGGCCTGCATCAGCTTGACGCCGAGTTCGTGGACGTCGACCGCTTCCGGCACCTCGTCGACCATCGGGAAGAAATAGAAGCTTTCGGTTTCTGCCGGTACCTGGGTGCCGGCCAGGCGCATCGCGATATCGAGATTGAATGTGGTGTTGATCGGCTCGCCGGCGGCCGCTTCGGCTGGGGCGGCGGCCGTTGGAACAACAGCAGCAAGCTGCTGTTCGGCCGGGTTCGGTGCCTTGTAGGCAACGGCTAGCCCGGCAGCGATGCCCGCACAGATCAGCACGGCGGTGATCAGATCGCGGCGCGGCGCGGGGTTTTCGGCGGAGGCGGAAGCGGTCATCGATGCGGCTCAAACGAAGATGGACAGGGCCGCGAGCCTAGCATCGTCGCCGGCATGGTCGCCCGCACAGCCGACACCGGGCTCATGCACTTTCGGCCCGCGCCCGAGCCCCAAACCGTCATCAAGTGCTGCAGAGGGCCTGTGGCATAATCCAGCCCCTTTTCGCATCACACAAGGTTTCCGCCGTGCTGGAATTGCTCGATCTGCTGATCCCGGTTGCCCACGCCCAGTCCACCGGCGCGCCGAAGGCTCCTGGCCTGTTGGAAGCGACGTGGCCGCTGCTGGTGCTGCTGCCACTGTTCTATTTCATGTTGATCCGGCCGCAGATGAAGCGCTCGAAGGAAGCGCGGGAAATGCTCGGCCAGCTCGCCAAGGGCGATGAAGCGGTGTCGAGCGGTGGTCTCGCCGGCCGCATCACCGTGATCGGCGAGAACTACGTGACCCTGGAGATCGCCGACAAGGTCGAGGTCAAGATCCAGAAGTCCGCGATCACCAGCATCCTGCCCAAGGGCACGCTGAAGAACCTCTGACGCTGTAGCACCCGCCGCGTCGTCGCCGGGTTCGTACCGGAGCGTCACGGCGGATTGAACTGAATCCGCAGAACCCGGCGCCAAGCCGGACCTCACGCCGCCCGACGAACGCCGCCATGCATCAGTACCCCTTCTGGAAGCCCGTGACGCTGATCGTCGTCACGCTGCTCGGCCTGCTCTACGCGTTGCCGAACGTCTATGGCGAAGATCCCGCCGTGCAGATCAGCACCAGCTCCGGTGATCCGGTGCCTGCCGATTTCGGTGACCGCATCGCCAAGGTGCTGGAAGCCGAGAAGATCGAGGACCGCGGCTCGCGGCTTGAAGGCACGCAATGGGTGGTCCGTTTCGCCAGCCCGGAACTGCAGCTTCGCGCGGTCGACGCGATCAAGCGTGATCTCGAAGGCCAGGGCTATGTATCGGCGCTGAATCTGGCCTCGAAGACGCCGAAGTGGCTGTCGGCACTCGGCGGCAAGCCGATGGCGCTCGGTCTCGATCTGCGCGGCGGTGTGCACTTCCTGCTCCAGGTCGCCGTCGAGGACGTCAAGAAGGCCGCCGTCGAACGCCTGATCAACGATGTGCCGAAATTCCTGCGCGACAAGGACATCCGCTATTCCGGCCGCCGCAAGGCCGGCGAAGCGATCGTCATCGAATTCGCCGACGCCGATCGCCTGGAAAAGGCCCGCACCGCGATTGCTCGCGAGTACCGCGAACTGACCCTGGCGACGCCGCCGGATGCCACCGTGCCGTCGCTGTCGGTGAGCCTCTCGGAAGTCGAAGCCAAGCGCCTGATCGACGATGCGGTGCAGAAGAACCTGATCACCCTGCGCAATCGCGTCAATCAATTCGGCGTCGCCGAGCCGATCGTCCAGCGTCAGGGCGCCGATCGCATCGTCGTCCAGCTGCCCGGCGTGCAGGACCCGACCCGGGTCAAGGAACTGCTCGGCGCGACCGCCACCCTGGAATACCGCGCCGTCGACGAAAACGCCGATGCCGCCAGTGCCGCCGCCAGCGGCGTGATTCCGGCTGGCGATGAATTGTTCTACCAGCGCGGCTCGCATCGTCCGTACCTGCTGAAGCGCGAAACCATCGCCAGCGGTGCCGAGCTGACCAGCGCCACGCCGACCATCGACCACGAATCCGGCACCCCGGCGGTCAGCGTCAAGCTCGACGGCAACGGCGCCAAGAAGATGCTCGATTTCACCTCGAAGAACGTCGGCAAGCTGATGGCCGTCGTCTACAAGGAAACCGAGATCAAGACCACCTACAACACCCGCGGCGAAGCGATTCGCGAACGCCGCGACGTGCAGGAAGTGATCTCGGCGGCCACCGTTCGCGGCGTCTTCGGCGCCCAGTTCCAGACCACCGGCCTGTCGAGCCGCGAAGCCCGCGACCTGGCCGACCTGCTGAAAGCCGGCGCGCTGGTCGCCCCGATCGAGATCATCGAGGAACGCACCATCGGCCCGAGCCTCGGCGCCGACAACATCCGTCGCGGCATGTCCGCCGCGCTGCTCGGCCTCGGCCTGGTGATGGTGTTCATGGTCGTCTACTACCGCGTGTTCGGCCTGTTCGCGATTGCGGCACTGACGGTCAACCTGCTGCTGCTGACCGCCGTGCTGTCGCTGTTCCAGGCGACGCTGACCATGCCCGGCATCGCCGGCATCGTGCTGCATATGGGTATCGCGGTCGATGCCAACGTGCTGATCTATGAACGCATCCGTGAAGAACTCAGGGCTGGCCTGAAGCCGCATCAAGCGATCGACGCCGGCTACGACCGCGCCTTCCTGACCATCGCCGATGCCAACGTCACCGTGCTGATCGGCACCCTGATCCTGTTCTTCCTCGGTGCCGGTGCCCTGAAGGGCTTCGCGATCACTCTGGCGATCGGTATCGTCACCTCGCAGTTCACCGCGATCGTCGGTTCGCGCACGCTCGCCCACTGGGTGTTCGGCAAGCGCCAGAACCTCAAAGATCTGCCGATCTGGTAAGGCACAGGACTAGAACCGATGAGAATTTTTTCCAACGTCCCGAAGTTCGACTTCATGCGCCAGCGCAAGGTCGGCCTTGCGTTGTCGGCCTTGCTGACCACCGCATCGATCCTGCTGGTAATTTTCCGCGGCCTGAACTTCGGCATCGACTTCACCGGCGGCGTGCTGGTCGAAGTGCAGTTCCCGCAGTCCGTGCAGCTGGAAAAGGTCCGCGAGGATCTTGGCAAGGGCGGCTACGAGCACGGCATCGTCCAGTACTTCGGTGGCTCGTCGACGGTGCTGATCCGCCTGCCGCCGAACCAGGAAACCTCGGCCAATCTGAGCACCAAGGTGCTCGCCGCGGTCGGCGCCGGTGCCGAAGGCGTGCAGATGCGCAGAGTCGAATTCGTCGGCCCGCAGGTCGGCGAAGAGCTGAGCGAAAAAGGTTCGATCGCGATGATCGTCGCTTTCGGCCTGATCGCCGCGTTCATCGCTTTCCGCTTCGAATGGAAGTTCGCGATCGGCGCCATCGCCGCCCTGATCCACGACGCGGTGATGGTGCTCGGCTTCCTGTCGCTGACCTGGGTCGAGTTCGATCTGACGACGCTCGCCGCGATCCTGGCGCTGATCGGCTACTCGAACAACGAAACCATCGTCATTTTCGACCGCGTGCGCGAAAACCTGATTCGCACCCGCAAGGCGACGGTGTTCGAGGTGGTCAACCTGTCGGTCAACCAGACTTTGCTGCGCTCGATCATCACCCACGTCACCACCCTGCTGGTCTGCGTCGCGCTGTTCACGCTCGGCGGCTCGACGGTGCACAGCTTCTCGGTGTCGATGATCGT
>NZ_CAISIQ010000477.1 GCF_903885465.1 uncultured Nevskia sp. | reverse complement strand
TGGTGATTTCGGCGACCTGCGGGCTGTAGGCCTGGAAGACGCGCTCGACGCCTTCGCCATGCGACATCTTGCGCACGGTGAACGCGGAGTTGACGCCGCGCGAACGCTTGGCGATCACCACGCCTTCATAGGCCTGGAGACGCTCGCGGTCGCCTTCCTTGACCTTCACCTTCACTTCAACCGTGTCTCCCGGGCGGAAATCCGGGATGACCTTGCCGGCCATGGTCTCTGCGTCCAACGCCTGAATGATCTTGCTCATGTCAAAACACCTCGTTTCAATGGTGACGTCGTTCGACGTCTAGTTTTTCTCGCCGGAGTGCTCGGATAGAAACTCCCGCAGCAGCTCGGCATCGGTACGGCTGATTTGCAGCTTTTCCAGCAAGTCAGGTCGCTTCAGGAAAGTGGCCCCTAGCGCCTGTTTTCTACGCCAACGCGCGATTTTCGCATGATCGCCGGATAACAGCACGTCCGGTACCGATGCATCGCGCCACAACGGTGGCCGTGTGTAGTGCGGATGATCGAGCAGGCCGGTGCTGAACGAGTCGGCCTCAGCCGATCCTTCATGCCCCAGCACGCCCGGCAGCAAGCGCGCCATTGCGTCCACCAGTACCATCGCAGCGAGTTCCCCGCCCGACAGCACGAAATCGCCCAGCGACACTTCGAAATCGATCAGCGGTGTGACCCGCTCATCCAAGCCTTCGTAGCGTCCGCAGATCAGCACCAGGGCCGGTTCTGCTGCCAGTTGCTCCACCAGCGCCTGAGTCATCGGCAAGCCTTGCGGGCTCAACGCAATGACCTTGGCATCGACACCGATCGCCGTTTTCGCGGCAACGATCGCATCGGCCAATGGCCCTGGTTCCATCACCATGCCGGGACCGCCCCCGTAGGAACGATCGTCGACCCGGCGGTCGGCCCCGTCGCTGTAATTGCGGAGATCGCGGGCATGGAACTGCAATGCGCCACTTTCGACCGCTTTCCGCGGGATGCCGACCTTGACCACCTGTTCCACGAACGCCGGGAACAGACTCACCACATCCAGCTTCACCTCAGTAGTCCGGCGCCCAGTCGGCGACGATGCGCCGGGCTTCGGTATCCACTGACAGGATGATCGGTCCCTGCACGAACGGAATCAGTCTTTCGACCTCGCCATCGCGCAGCACCAGCACATCCTGAACACCGTTTTCCATCATTCCGGTGACCGTGCCGAGCGGCTCGTCGTTATTGGAGACGACGCTCATGCCGATCAGATCTGCCCAGTAGTAGCTGCCAGCGGGAGCCGGCGGCAGTTCCGTGCGATCGACCGAAATGTCCTTGCCGACCAGCCGCGCCGCGATATCGCGATCGGTGATCGGCTGGCCATCGCGTCCGGACAGCTGAGCGATGATGCCGTTGACCTGAGCTTTCGCATCGACCAGAGCCGACGCATAGCCATCGTCCGCACCCAGCCACCACAAGGGATACTTCAGGAGGTTTTCAGCCGGCCGGGTGTTGGAAACAATCTTGACCCAACCCTTGACACCGAAGACGCCAGCAACGCGACCCAGCGTCACCCGGCGCGTGCTATCGGACACTTCAGGCCGCAACAGCGACCGGCACGCTCTTGACGAGGTAGGCAACGCGCTCGGACACCTGAGCGCCGTTCTGCTGCCAGTAGGCAATGCGTGCGGTATCGACAACCAGCTTCTGCTCGGCACCGCGGGCGTTCGGGTTGTAGTAGCCCAGGCGCTCGACGAACTTGCCATCGCGCGACGAACGGCTATCGGTCGCAACGACGTGGTAGAACGGGCGCTTCTTGGCTCCGGCGCGGGCCAGACGAATCTTCATCATGATCTTTTGAACTCTCGGGAAATGCTGACGCAAGGTACGCGAAAGCGCGGAATGATAATGCCCGCCCCCTTAAATTGAAAGATCGGCCCGTAAATTGCTCTCGTTTCGTCCTCGCCTCCGGGCACCGAGCACGAAGAGACGGCCCACCTTGTCGTCTTCGAGAGGTTGGACTGGCACGCGGCCGATGACGAAGATCGAACGAGTGTTACCGATCGTTAACACTGTCGGTCCCCGCTCCTTTATCATGCGGCAACTATCGTTCCCGAGCCTTCCCATGACCGATCTGACCATCAACGGCGTCAAGCACACCCACAATGGCGACGCGGCGATGCCGCTGCTGTGGTTCATCCGCGACGAAGTCGGCATGACCGGCACCAAGTTCGGCTGCGGCGTGGCCCAGTGCGGTGCCTGCACCGTCCACCTCGATGGCCAGCCGATCCGCTCCTGCGTCACGCCGGTCTCGGTAGCTGCGGGCAAGAACATCACCACGATCGAAGGCACGGCCAGCGACAAGGTCGGCGCGGCGGTACAGGCCTCGTGGCGCAAGTTGGATGTCGTCCAGTGTGGCTACTGCCAGTCCGGCCAGATCATGTCGGCGGTGGCCTTGCTGGCCAAGAACAAGGCACCGACCGATAGCGACATCGACAGCGCAATGGGCGGCAACGTCTGCCGCTGTGCAACTTATGTCCGCATTCGAGCGGCGATCCACGACGCCGCCACGGCGCTGGCCTGAACCCACCGGAGATCATCAGCATGGGCATCATGAAACGCATCACCGGTAACGACGGCAAAGCCAGCAGCACCACGCCGCTGATCAACGTCAGCCGCCGCAGCTTCCTGCAGGGCACCGGCGGCTTGGCCATCGGCGTCTGCCTGGGCCCGGTTGCCTGCTCGTCGAAAGACGCCGGCACTGCCGCGACGGCCGCCAGCAACATCCCGGCTTTCGAGCCGAACGCCTTCATCCGCATCGGCGCCGACAACTCGGTGACGGTGATCGCCAAGCATCTGGAAATGGGCCAGGGCACCTTCACCGGCCTCGCCACGCTTGCCGCCGAGGAACTCGATGCCGACTGGTCGCAGGTCTCGGTGGAAGCCGCGCCGGCCGATGTCACCAAGTACAAGAACAACCTGCTCGGTGGCCAGGGCACCGGCGGTTCGACCGCGATGGCCGATTCGCACGAGCCGATGCGCAAGGCCGGCGCCACGGCTCGCGCGATGCTGGTCAGCGCTGCTGCTGCCGAATGGAAGGTGCCGGCTTCCGAGATCACCGTCAGCAAGGGCACGATCCGTCACGCTGTCTCGAAGAAGGAAGCGAGCTTCGGTCAGATGGCCGACAAGGCCTCCAAGCAGCCGGTACCGACTGAAGTCGTCCTGAAAGATCCGAAGGACTTCACGCTGATCGGCACCCAGACGGCCACGCGCAAGGACTCCGCTGCCAAGACCAATGGCACGGCGAAGTTCACCCAGGACGTGAAGCTCGACGGCATGCTGGTCGCCGTGCTCGCGCACGCGCCGCACTTCGGCAGCACCATCAAGAGCGTTGATGACAGCAAGGCACGCGCCGTGGCCGGAGTCGTCGACGTGATCCACGTCGACGCCGTGCCGGGGGTCAATCGTGCCGCCGTCGCGGTACTCGCCAAGAACACCTGGGTTGCCAAGCAGGGGCGCGATGCGCTGGTCGTCGAATGGGAAGAGGCCGAAGCCTTCAAGCTCAGCTCGGCGGACATGTTCAAGCAGTTCCACGCGCTGTCCGCCAAACCGGGTCTGGTCGCCGGCACACGTGGCGATACCGCTGCCGCGCTGAAAAAGCCGGCCAAGCTGATCGAAGCGAGCTATGAATTTCCCTATCTCGCCCATGCGGCGATGGAACCGCTGAACTGCGTCATCCATTACACCGGTGATAGCTGCCAGATCTGGAACGGCGAGCAGTTCCAGACTTTCGATCAGGCTGCTGCTGCCGCCACGCTCGGCCTGAAGCCGGAGCAGGTCAGCATCACCCAGCTCTACGCCGGCGGCAGTTTCGGCCGCCGCGCCAGTTCGAAGTCGGACTTCATCGTCGAAGCCGCCACCCTGGCCAAGGCCGCGTACGCGAAAGGCGTGAAAGCGCCGCTGAAGATGGTCTGGACCCGCGAAGACGACATGCGCGGCGGCTACTACCGCCCGGCGTTCGTGCATGCGATCAAGGCCGGCCTCGACAAGGACGGCAAGCTGGTCGGCTGGCAGCAGCGCATCGTCGGCCAGTCGATCGCCAAGGGCACGGCGCTGGAACCGTACATGGTTCACGAAGGCATCGATCACACTTCGGTCGAAGGCACTTCGGACACCCGCTACGACATCACCAACCTGCAGGTCGAACTGCATTCGGTCGACTACAAGATGCCGGTGCTGTGGTGGCGTTCGGTCGGCCATACGCACACCGCGTATGCCGTTGAAACGATGATGGACGAGCTGGCGCATGCCGCCGGCAAGGATCCTGTCGAGTTCCGTCGCGCGCTGCTAGAAAAGCAGCCGCGTCATCTCGCCGTGCTGGAACTGGCGGCGGCGAAATCCGACTGGGGCAAGCCGCTGGCGCCGATCGCAGGCATGAAGCGCGGCCGCGGCATCGCCGTGCATGAGTCGTTCAACACCTTCGTTGCCGAAGTGGCGGAAGTGAGTGTCGATGCCGACGGCATGCTCAAGGTCGATCGCGTCGTCTGCGCCGTCGACTGCGGCCTGGCGATCAACCCGGACGTGATCAAGGCGCAGATGGAAGGCGGCATCGGCTTCGGCCTCGCCGCGATCCTGCATTCCGAGATCACCTTCGATCAGGGCAAGGTCGTGCAGGGCAATTTCGGCGAATACCCGATGCTGCGCATCAACGAGATGCCAGTGATCGAAGTGCATCTGGTGGCCTCGGCCGAAAAGCCGACCGGCGTCGGTGAACCGGGCGTGCCACCGATCGGGCCAGCGGTTGCCAATGCGGTGTTCGCCGCGACCGCAAAGCGCATCCGCAAGCTGCCGTTCGGCGACCAGCTGAGTGCTTGATCGGAGAGTCCGTCTGGAAAGCGCCTCACGCAAAGACGCAAAGATGCCAAGAGAGAGCCGGCAAACAGAGCTTGTTTTTCTTGGCGTCTTTGCGACTTAGCGTGACCCGGAATTTCGCTTCTGCGTTGCATTAATGGTTCACCCTTGAACACCCCCCAGGAATTCGGCAGCTTGCTCGCGGGTCTGCGCAGGCTCGCAGACAACGGCTTCGCGCAAGGCGGTGGCGCGCTGGCGACCTTGACCCAGACCAGCGGCTCGACCTTTCGCCGCGCCGGCGCGCGGATGCTGGTCTGCGGCGATGGCACCGTGGTGCGCGGCCTGTCCGGCGGCTGCCCCGAGGCCGACATCATCAGCCGGGCCCGTGAAGTGATTGCCGAAGGTACCGCTCGCATCGTCCGCTACGACCGCGAATCCGGCCTCGATGCGCTGCTGGAACTCGGCTGCGGCGGCGAGCTGGAAGTGCTGATCGAACCGCTGACCAAGGCTCGCGATCTCGATTTCATCGACTCTGCGGCCGACTGCCTCGCCGCCCGCCGCAGCGGCGTGCTGGCCACTGTCTACCGTCGCGACGGCGCAGTGATGAATCCCAAGCCGCGGCGCATGGTCATCGACGAAGGCCGCATCGTCGTCAACGAATTCGGCGCCGGGTTGATCAGCGGCGTGCTCGCCGATATGACGCTCGATCGTCTGCCGATCGCGCCAAGCGTCGAGCGCTTCACCCACGGTGGCAACGCCTATGAGGTGCTGCTCGAAGCGCTGATTCCGCCGTATGCGCTGTTCATCGTCGGCATCAACGCCGGCGCCGTGGCGCTGGCGCGGATCGCCGCCGTGCTCGGCTGGCAGGTGACCTTGGTCGATGATCGCGATGATCGCGCGCCGCCCGGTCTGCTGCCGGACAACGTCCGCCGGGTCACGGCAACGCCGCAGCAGATCACCGAGCAGCTGGACTTCGACGCACGCAGCTTCGCCGTGGTGATGACGCACAACCTCGGTCGCGACATCGACTATCTGCGCGCGCTCGGCGACGTCCCCCTCGCCTATCTCGGCTCGCTCGGTTCGCGCCAGCGGGCGGCGCGCCTGTATGCAGGCTCTGGCCTGTCAGCCGAACAACTGCGTGCGCCGGCCGGGCTCGATCTTGGTTCGGAGACACCGGAAGAAATCGCCTTGGCGATCAGTGCGGAAATCCTTGCGGTGACCAGTGGTCGCGCGGCAGAGTCGCTCAGTCAAACGACAGGACCGATCCACGCATGAACGCTCCGAATGCTTCGCCCGTCATCATGGTCATGGCTGCGGGTGCTTCGACCCGCTACGGCAGCGCCAAGCAGCTGGCCCGGTTACCGAATGGCTGCACTCTGGTTCGTCACGCTGCGGTAACCGCCATCGAGACCGGGCTGCCCGTGCAGATCGTGATCGGCGCACACGGCGAACTGGTGCGCGCGGAACTGATCGGGCTGGAGCTGGCCATCGTCGATGCGACGGAATGGTGGCGCGGCGTCGGCCGCTCGATCGCGCAAGGCGTCGATGCTCTGGTTGCCCGCGTCGGCAAGCCGACCAGTGTGCTGCTGACGCTCGCCGATCTGCCGCAAGTCACGTCGAAAGACTTGCTGCGCCTGGCCGAGCTGCATCGCCAGTCACCGGATCGCCTGCTGGTCTCCGGCTTCGGCGACAACCGCGGCCCGCCCTGCCTGTTCCCGGCCGATTGCCTGCCGGCGCTGCAGAAGCTCGACAGCGACGATGGCGCCCGCGGTGTCGTCAAGGCGAATGCGGAGCGCGTGATTGCAGTGCCGCTCGCGGCAGCGGGCTTCGACATCGATCGGCCGTCAGACCTGCTGAAGATGCCAAGCCTGTAGGGCGGCCCATGGCCGCCGACGCTTGTCGCTCAAGCAGAACACGAGGCGACTACTGGCGGCCCTTGCAGATCATTGGCCGGCAGGCGGCTGCCAGAGTTCTATCTTGTTTCCTTCCGGATCGATGACCCAGGCGAACTTCCCGTACTCGGAATCGTCGATCTTCTCGAGAACGTTGCAGCCTTCTTCGCGCAGGACCTTGACCAGCGCGTGGAGATCGTCCACACGGTAA
This sequence comes from uncultured Nevskia sp., assembly GCF_903885465.1. GTDB lineage: Bacteria > Pseudomonadota > Gammaproteobacteria > Nevskiales > Nevskiaceae > Nevskia. The sequence continues at coordinate 11,585 of NZ_CAISIQ010000477.1, read as the reverse complement.
TTGATCATGAAAGCGGAAGTGCTCGGCGCGAACTGGTCGCCTTCTGCCGAACCGATCGACCAGATGGTTGTTCCGGCAACTGGCTTGCCATCACCGTCGGTCCAGGTGAACACCGTGCCGCCCCAGGCCTGGACATCGATTCCGAGGTGCCGCTTGTACCAGGCCTGTAATGCCGGAGCGTCCTTGGCCTTGAAGAAGATGCCGCCGATGCCGGTGACTCGTTTCATGGAACCTCCAAGTAGGCGGTAGTGACGGAGCGTGAGTTAATGCTCCACTGACACGTGCCATGCAAAGCATGCAGCGAGGGATGGGGGAATACCTGGAGCGTGCTCGACCGCCCATGCCTCCACGTCGACTTGCTCATTTGCAGAAGCCGCGCCTGCCCATAGCGTAACGAAGTGACTGCCTTGCGGGCCATCCGAGAAAAATAGAAACGGCGCGTCGGTTTGCGAAGTCGACGCCGAAAGAATGTTCCACGTTCCAACACTCATTGAACCAAGTATCTGCACCGGAGAGATACCTAGTTGTTGCTCGGCAATTGACGAGAGCGTCGATTGGCGCAATAGCGATAGGTTGCGGTCTACCCCGTCGCAAGGAGCCGCCATGGCCGTTATTGAACTGGCCACCAGGACTGGGAAGATCAATGAGCGCATCGAAGCAGCACCTAGATTGAGTAACGGAGAACCGTATTGGCTTGAACCGATGTGTCGGCAGCGCTGGTGTCTTTGGCTCGTGGCCTATCAAGGTCGATTGTCGCCCACCCGCGCTCAGGAGTTTCTAAAACATCCTCACGCGATGCAGCACCCGACTCAACGCAAATAGTCGAACAAACTCAAACCCTGAATCTTCGCGAACGACTGCTGCGCGGCCTGCAGGCCGGTGAGTTGTTGGGTGAGGCGGCCGGCGGCTTCGGCGTAGTCAATGTCGCGCAGGCCGGACAGGGCGTCCTGCACTTTCACGGCCTGTGATGAGAGCTGGTTGTTGGCATCGTCCGCCGCGACCAGGCGTGCGCCCAGTGAAGCGCGCACGTCGATGATCCGGTTCTGCGCGGTTTCCAGGGACGACATGTTTTCGAGCATGCCGGTCTGCACCTTGGCGCGCAGTGCGGGGTCGTTGGCGGTTGGCGTTTCCAGCAGGGTGGCGAGATCGCGGATGGTCTGGAAGACGTCTTTCTGGCTGCTGGGCGCAACGCTGAACGAATCGCCATCGGCCGGCTGGCCGGTGACGGCGAGATCGACGCCGCGGAAGCGGATGCTGCTGCCCGCCGTGTAGGCGCCGCTCGATACGACGTTGTTGCTGGCGTCGGTCACCGAGTAGTTGCCGGCGCTGAAGCTGACCGAGTAGCTGCCGCCATCCCAGGCCGAGGAGTCGTAGACCTTGCTCGACGAGATCGTCGCCGTGCCGGTGTTGGCGGCGGTGGCGGCGACGCTGAAGCTGCCATTGCCGGAGACGTGGCGGAGGAACACGTCGGCGCCGCCGTCGCTGGATTGCACGGCGCGGTTCGGGCCGATCTGGATCTGGCGGATGACATCGTCGCCGCTGAACTGGGTGCCGCCGCTGGTCAGCGAGAACGGTGCCGAGGCGTCATTGCTGCCAGCGAACAGGTAGCGGCCCTCACCGTCTGCCGCGTTGGCGTAGCTCAACAATTGATCGAGCGACTGACGAACATCGGCCGCAAGGCTCTTGCGATCGGAGTCTCCAAGCGTGCCGCCGTTGCCCTGCAGCACTCTTTCGCGAATGCGGTTCAGGGTTTCGCTGGCGCCGGACAGCGCGTTCTCCTCGAAGCCCAGACGTTCGGACACAGCCTGGGTGTTCGAGGTGTAACGCTGGTTGGCGCTCAAGGTTTGATCGAGCGACAAGCCGTGTGCGGCACCGGTGGGATCGTCGGCACCGGTCAGCAGCTTCTTGCCGGAGGACAGCTGGTTTTGCGTCGCCAATGCCAGTGACTGCTGACGCTGCAGCGAAGCGATGCTCTGGCGATAGAAATCGGCGGTCGAGACTCTCATGTCGTCTCTCCTCTAAAACGCTTTCAAGTTGAACAGAACCATAAAGAATCCGGTCATGCCCGCGCAGGCGGGCATCCAGTTCTGATGCGGTGCGCTACGGCCAAAACTGGAGTCCCGCCCACGCGGGAATGACGAATGTTTTGTAGGCATTCGAAGGGGAACGCCCTAGTTCCGCGTTGCCGCGAGCAGCGAATCGAACACGGTGCTGGCCACGGAAATGATCTGGGCAGCGGCCTGATAGGCCTGCTGATAGCGCAGTAGATCGGCCGCCTCTTCATCGAGATTGACGCCGGACAGCGCATTGCGCTCGGTGATCGTCTGTGCCTGCAGCGAGGTCTGGGCATCGAGCTGCAGTTGCGCGGTCTGGGCACTGGAGCCGACCTGCTGCACCAGCTGGCCGTTGGCTGCGGTCAGCGTGTTGAGGCCGCCGTCGAGCAAGGTCTTGCTGGCGATGCCGGACAGCAGGCGGGCATTGCGATCGTCACCGCTGTTGGCGCCGGTAGGGCCGACGTTGAAGCTATCGCCAGACGATGGCGCACCGGAGATCGCCACCTTCCAGCCGTTGACGCTGATGTCGCTGCCGGCGGTGTAGGCATAGCTGCCGCTGCCGTTGATCGTATAGGTACTGGCGCTGGTGAACTGGATCTGTGCCGGCGTGCGCAGGTTCGGATTGGCGACGTCGACGACCTCGCCCGCGGTGATCGTGCCGCTGCCGAGATTGCCGACCGTGGCGCTGGCCTTGATCGGCGCTGCGGCGGCGAGCTGCGAGGGATTGCTCAGCGCCACCTGCAACTGGCCGGCGGCACGGCGGCCCGGCTGGACCAGGAACTTGTCGCCAGCGGCTGCGCCTGGCGTAACGCTCAAGGAAAGACCCTTGGCGACGAAGGGATCAGCCGTGGTGCCGCTGCCGGTGAATGGCACCGAGCTGCCGCTGGCGGCATCGGTCAGCGACCAGGCGCTGCCGTTGTAGCTGAGCTGATAGGCGCGGCCATCAAGCTGGGTCGCGTCGCTGAAGCCGACGGTGACCGCAGCGCTGCCAGTATTGCGATAGGACGCCGGTGCGGTGCCAGCCAGCGGCGCGAACAGCGGCTGGCCGAAGTTACCGTTCTGATCGACGCCCTGCGCCTGCTGTGCGTTGACCGCTTCGGATAGTGAGATGGCGATGCGGCCCAGCTTCTCGCGTGCCGGATCGAGCACTTCGCGGCGCGCATCGAGCAGGCCGCCGAGGCTGCCACCGCCGACCTGGCCGCTGATCACGGCCCCGCCGGGCACGGTCACTTCCACGCGCCCGGAATCGAACTCGTTCGGCGCAGTGCCGAGCTGGGTGGCCTTGGTGCCGACGACCAAGCTCTGGCCGTTGGCGACGAACACGTTCAGCGCGCCGTTGTCCTGCTCGACGGTGGTCACCGAGACCCGATCGGCCAGATCACGCACGGCCTGATCGCGTTGGTCGACGAGATCATTGGGAATCTTGCCGCCTGAGCTGCCGATCGCCTGCGCGATGCGCTCGTTGAGCTGAGCGATGGTGCCGGCGTAGTTGTTGATCTCGGTGACGGTCTGCGTCACGCGGGAATTGATCGAATGCTCGTCGTCATCGAGCTGGCTCTGCAGATCGTTGAAGCGGCCGGCCAGGGCATCGGCGGCGCTGAGCACGGTCTGCCGGGTGGCGCTCGATGACGGCGTGGTCGCCATCACGCTGAGGCTGTCGAAGAAGCTGGTCAGCGGCGTGCCGAGGCCAGTGGTGGCATCGGACAGCAGAGCATCGCTGCGCTTCGCTTCGGTGGTGAAGGTTTCGATACGCGAGTAGGACGCTGCGCCGGCGATCTCGCGGGCGAAGACGAATTTGTCCGATAGCCGCTCGACACCGCGCACGGTGACGCCGTTGCCGGCATAGCCGTACGAGGTGACCGCGCCGACGGCGTTGGTGGTATCGAGCCGCTGGCGCGAGTAACCGGCGGTGTTGACGTTGGCGATGTTGTGGCCGGTGACATCCAGGCCGCTGCGATTCGCCAGCAGTGCCGAAATGCCGATGCCGAGGATGTCCGCCATCTCAGGTCTCCCAGGTGTTGCCCGCGCGTACCGGCGACGCATCCAGCGTGGCCGACATCGTGCGTCCATACGCCACTCGCGCAATCTTCTGCGCGTAGGCCGGGTCGGTGGCATAACCGGCTTGCTGCAGACCTTGCAGGTACTGTTCCCCGCTGCCGCCGTGCTTCAGCGCTTCGGCATAACGCGGGTTGTCCTTGACGAAGGACACGTAGTCTTCGAAGGCATCACCGACCGACTTGTACGAACGGAACTCGGCGCGCTCGACGCGGCGTTCGCCCTTCACGTACTCGTGCGTCGTGGTGTTGGTGGTAGCGCCATCCCAGCCGCGGCTGGCCTTGATGCCGAACAGGTTGTGGCTGTCCGTGCCATCGGCATTCTTGATCTGGCGCTTGCCCCAGCCGGTTTCGTGCGCGGCCTGGGCCACCAGCACGCGTGCCGGAATGCCGAGCTCCTTCGCAGCCTTCTCGGCAAACGGGGTGATCTCGTCGACGAAAGCGTCGGCGGATTCGGCAGCCGTGCCGCCGACGGGCGTCACGCTCGTCGCCGAGGTAGCAGCGCTCCGACCACGCAGACCTGCTGGTGCCGCCCCTGAATTTTCAGCGCCCGGTGATTGCGCGCCAATCAATTGACGCGCAAGCAGGTCCGCAAGCCCCAGGCCCTTGCCGGACGACAACTGCGCGGCCATCTGCTGATCGTAGATATCGCGATAGGTGTCGCTGCCGGAGCCGCCGAGCAGATCGTTGCTCGCCGTATCGTCGCTGTGCGAAGCCTTGAGCAGCATCTGGGTAAACAGCGCTTCGAACTGCCGCGCAACCTGCTTGATCGTCTCAGGATCGCGGTCTTTGGCACCCGAACGCAGCTTCGCGAACTGGCCGAAGTCCGTCGTGTTGATGCCCGATGCTGGGGCCGCGCTGCTCATCAGATGATCACCAGCTCGGCACGCAGCGCACCGGCGGCACGCAGCGCTTCGAGGATCGCCACCAGATCACCCGGTGCGGCGCCGACCTGATTGATCGCGCGAACGATATCGTCAAGATTGGTACCGCCATCGAACACGAAGGCCGGGCGGCCGCTGGAAGTGACTTCGATCTGCGAGCGTGGCACCACCACGGTCTGGCCTTTCGAGAATGCTTCCGGCTGGCTGACCTCGGGCTTCTCGCTGATCGTCACGCTCAAGCTTCCATGCGACACCGCTGCCGGCAGCACGCGCACGGCACTGGAGATCACCACGGTGCCGGTGCGCGAGTTGACGATCACCCGCGCCGGCGCATCGCCGGGGGTGATGTCGAGGTTTTCGAGTTGTGACAGGAACGCGACTCTGGCGTTGGCATCGGCTGGCGCGACCACCGACACCGTCACCGGGTCGATCGCCCGTGCCAGTTCGGAGCCGAGCGCGCTGTTGATGCCGGTGGCCAGACGAGTCGCGGTGGTGAAATCGGAAGTGCGCAGATCCAGCCGCAGTTCCGGGCTGGCACCGAAGGTGGCCGGCACGGCGCGTTCGACAGTCGCACCGCCCGGCACTCTGCCGGCGCTCGGCACATTGATCGTCACTCGCGAACCGTCCTTGGCCGACACGCCCAGGCCGCCGACCACGACATTACCCTGGGCGATGGCATAGACCTGACCGTCCGCGCCTTTCAGCGGCGCCATCAGCAAGGTGCCACCGCGCAAGCTGCCGGAGTTGGCGATCGACGACACCGTGATGTCGATCGTCTGACCGGGCTTCGCGAACGGCGGCAGCTCGGCATTGATCGCCACCGCGGCGACGTTCTTCAGCTGCGGATTGACGCCCGGCGGTACGGTGACACCGAGCTGGGCGAGCATTGCTTTCAGGCTCTGCACGGTGAAAGGCGCCTGCGACGTCTGATCGCCGGTGCCATCAAGGCCGACCACCAGGCCGTAGCCGATCAGCGGATTCGAGCGCACGCCGGCAACCGTCGCCAGATCCTTCACACGCTCGGCGCGCGCCACGTTCAGGGTGGCGATCGCCATCAGCAAGCTGAGCAGGGCGATGATGTGGAAAGCAGTGCGCATGGACATGGGAGTGCTTGCCGGTCAGCCGTCAGAACGGGAACCACGGGGAGTTGAAGAAGCGCGTCAGCCAGCCCTGGGAGTTGGCATCGGCCAGCGCGCCGCGGCCCTTGTAGGAAACGCGGGCATTGCCGACGCGATCCGAGGAAACCGTGTTGTTACTGAGGATGTCGACCGGGCGGATGACGCCGTCGATGAATAGAGTTTCCGAGCCCTGATTCAGCTCGACCTGCTTCTCGCCGCGGATCTGCAGCAACCCGTTCGGCAGGCGGCCGACGACCACCGCGGTGATGCTGCCGTCGAGGCTGTTGCTTTGCTTGGAATCGCCGCTGCCGTTGGCGCTGCGGGTGCCGGCGATGCCGGTGTTGACGCCGATCGACTTGCCGAACACCGAGATGTCGGTGAGATCGACCTTCGATGATTTCGAGGTATTAGTCTCGGCGCTCTTCTGCGCCTGAGTCTTTTCGATCAGCAGGATGGTGATCAGATCGCCGATGTTGCGGGCCTTGGCGTCCTCGAACAGGGCGATCGACTGGCCATCGCTGTAGATCGCGCCTTCGCTGGGCATGCCTTGCGGCAGCGGAATCGGCACCGGCTGCGGACGTTCTTCGCCGAGCGAGACACGCTGCGACATCGAGCTGCAGGCGCCGAGCAGCAGCGCCGATGCCAGCAACAGGGCACGCCCGAGGATCACAGGTTCTGGCCGATGTACTGCAGCATCTGGTCGGTGGTCGAGATCGCTTTCGAGTTCATCTCGTAGGCGCGCTGCGTCTCGATCATGTTGACCAGCTCCTCGACGACATTGACGTTCGAGGCTTCCAGCGCGCCCTGCTGCAGCGAGCCGGTGCCGTTCAGGCCCGGCGTGCCGACCTGCGGCGCGCCCGAAGATGCGGTTTCCACATAGAGATTGCCGCCCACCGCCTGCAAGCCGGCCGGATTGACGAAATCGGCGACCGTCAGCGAACCGATCTGTTGGCCGGCAGCCTGGCCGGGCAACTGCGCCGACACCGTGCCGTCGGTACCAATGGTCACTGACAGCGCGTTCGGCGGCACCGTGATGCCCGGCTGGATCGTGTAGCCGGCGGCCGTCACCAGTTCGCCCTGGCTATTCAGCTGGAAGCTGCCGTCACGGCTGTAGGCCGTGCTGCCGTCCGGCTGCAATACCTGGAAGAAGCCGCGACCATTGATCGCGACATCCAGCGAGTTGTTGGTCTGCTGCATGTTGCCCTGGGTGAACTGCTTGTCGGTGGCGACCACGCGGACGCCGGTGCCCAGCGTCAAACCCGTTGGCGCCTGCGTCGACTGCGTGGTCTGGCCACCGGGCTGGCGCACCGTTTGATAGAGCAGATCCTCGAACGCCGCACGCCCGCGCTTGAAGCCGGTGGTGTTGACGTTGGCGAGATTGTTCGACACCACGCTCATGCGCGTGGCCTGGGCATCGAGCCCGGTCTTGGCAACCCAGAGTGCTGAATTCATCGTCTGGCCCCGTCTTTCGCATGCCGGAATCCGGCGGACGAGGGGACATTTACAAGTTCCGGACCAGACCTTATCGCGACGGTTTTGCGTCGCGTCGAGTCAGTGCGCGGCGGCTTCCCGACCGCCGCGCGACGACTAATTCAGGGCAGCGCGACCGGCTCGATGCTCAGGTCATAACCGTAGGCGTGGCTGGCCACACCGACGCCCAACGGCAGCGGCAAGGGCAGAAAACCGCCCTTGGCCTGCAGCACCGTGCCGGTGCCGATCTTGGCGTTCTGCGCGCTGTAGTGGCCTTCGATCACCGCCGTCACCGCGCCGTTCTGGACCCGGAACAGGCGCGCCGAAGCTGCCGCGAACTTCAGCACCGGGCCGGTGACCACCGTGCTGGTGTTCAGACGCGTCCGCGGACCGGCCGCCTGGGTCTTGCCGCTGCGGGTGCCGAGCAAGGACTTCACGCTGACGTCGACCATGCCCAGCTCGACCAGATCGCCGAAGCCCAGGGCGGCGAACTTGGCAGCGGTCTGCGTACTTTCGGTGATAGCGCCGAGAAAGATGCCGTAAGCCAGGATGCCGTCCGCCTGCAAGGCCAGCGGCGGCACCACCTCGACAAAGGAAATCACCTCATCGCTCGGCCGCCCCTCGCCGCCATCGGCACAGGACGAGCCGGACACATGCACCGACGCTCGCCGGCCATTGCCAGGAAACGTGAACCCCGCTGGCAGCAGATCGGCAAACCGCGAAGCCGGATAATTGAGCAACACGGTCTGCTCGGCGCAGTCGCTGAAGTAGAGGAAATTCGCCGGCGCCTGCAGCGGCGGCTGAGCTTCGGCGCTGACAGCGGAAACGGCGAGCGCGGCAACAGCAAGGAATCGGACGGTCACGGCAATACTCCCTGGCAATGGTGAATTGGCGCTTGTTATCGCCTTGTCGCGGCGATTCCGGAGATTGTGTGCGCGGCCGTCGGAAATATCTTCCCTGTCCTGCAGGACAGGGATTCGCCCTAGCGCACCACGTCCGCCCAATCACCGACGATCCGCTCGGGGTTGCCGGCGTCGGTGGCGCCGTAGAGATCGATGCCGTCACGCACTTTCTGGCCGCCGTCCCGGGTCAGCGGACGGAACAGGAAGCTGCTGTAGCCGCGGGTCGAGCGCTGGAAGAACAGATCCAGCGGCATGCTGACGAAGAAGCCCTTGTCGAACGAGCCTTCGCCGAACTTGCTCGCCGACACGTTGGTGATGGTCGCGAACGCGCCGAGCGTGGCGCCGCTCTTGAACTCGCGAGCGATCTCGACCGTGGTGCCGTAGTCCTTGGCCAGATAGCGGCCGTAGCTGATCTTGGTGCGCAACCGGTACCACGGGAATGCGTAGTAGAAGTTCAGGTGGCCGGTGGCGACGCGGTAGTCGCGGAAGTTGAAGCGCACCGCGTAATCGCGCTGCTGCACGACGTTGGCGTTGACACCCAGCGCCCAGCGCTGGAAATGCGGCCGCCACAGCAGTTCGCCGGCGACGCCGCCATACATGTCCTCGAACAAGCCAGCGGAGGCGCGCGCGTAGACACCCGAATAGATCGAGGTGATGTAGTTCGCCTCCAGCTTGGTGACCGCCTGCTGACCTTGCTGCAGGTAATCGACGATGTCGCTACGCACGCGCGGCAGCTGGCTGTTCGACTCGAGGCGGATGTTCTCGAAGTTGTTCAGCAGGTTCAGCGACACCGTGCCGCTGAGGCTGAGCTTCTCGGTGACCCGCACATCGCCAAACACCCGCCACAGGATCTGACCGAAATAGAAGCCGTCTGGCCCACCGATCTGCTGGCGCACGCCCGGGCCCATGTCCCAGCTGAACGTGGGTACCTTGATCAGATTCTGGGCATCGGCGTCGAGATGATCGGGCTGCACCGGATCGAGATCGGCGCTGTAACGCACCTCTTCCGGGCTGCCGCGGTACTCGGCGATCTTCTCGAACTCGCTGCGTTGCACGGCCAGCCGCCAGCTTTCGACGCCGGCATCGACGCCGATCACGGTGATCCGGTCGACCCAAGGTGGCAGCACGGCGCTGGTGGCGCGTACGGTGCGACCCGTGGTGGTCAGCGCGCTGCGGTAGCGCCCCTGCTCGACCCAAATGTAGACCTGCCGCCGGTCGACCTCGACATCGAAGGCCGACAGGGTGAAGTCCTGCTCTTTCAGCGCTTTCTTGACCTCGGCGAGCAGCGCGTCGAATTCAGGCTTCGGCAGCGGTACCGGTGCCTCGACACCGATCGTCGCCGGATCACGTACCGCGATCTTCGGCAGCGGTGGATCGAGCACCTTCGGCGGACCACTGCCAGTCTCGAAATTGGTGCGCATCGAGACCCGAAAAGTCAGGACGTCACCCCGCTCGTAGCCAACGCCAGCACGGAAGTTGTCGGTGATCGCGTAATCAGCGCCGAAATTGACCGGCAGGCTTTGCCGGATCGACGAACCAGTGCCGCGTTCGTTGCTGTAATCGTTGCCGTCGTATTCGACTTTCAGGCTCAGGCCGTCGAGCGGCGTCTGCCACTGCACGCCGCCGAAGACGCCGACGGTGCGGCCGGTGAACAAGCGGCCAACGCCACTGCCGCCTGGCGTGCTGGTCGCCGTACCGGTACCGGTGCGGTCGCGATCGAAGCGGTTGGCCAGATGGCTCAGCGGATTGCGCAGATCTCCGCCTTCGCCCAGACGCCCCCAGCCGAGGCCGAGACTGAAATCGAAGTCGTACCAGCGCCTGCTGGCGACGAGGTATTCACCGCCAAACACGCCGGTACCGCCGAAATCCTGGATGCCGATCGCCAGCGCCGGATTGTTCGGGCCTTCTTCGAGCAGACGCAGCTTGAACGCGAAGCTGCGGTCCTTGTAGGACTGCGCACCGCTGAAAGATTCCGGGCCGTAAGCGCGATCGGTGACATCGGTATAGCGGAATACCGCTTCGAGAAACGGCAGCGGCTGCGCGAACAGCTGGATCTGGTTGTACGGCTTCACCACCGAGATGCCGCCGCCGAAGCTGCCTTGCTCCATGAAGCGGGCGCTCGGCGTCTGCAGCAGGCCGACGCCGCCGAAGTCATTGAGATCGACGAAGCCAGCCGCCCGAGCCTGGCTCAGGCTGACGGCAGCCGTGGTCAACACCAAGGCCACACCGCTCAGCCGCCGTGAACCTGGCAGCAGGGCAGTCATGGCAAACGAACAGCGAGGGCCGGATGGCGAACGGTGCTTCAGGTGAGCAGTCGATCAGTTGCGGCTGATGGTGGCCAAGGCTGCGGCCGAGATCGCGAGATTCGACAACAGACCGAACAGCCGCTCCGAGAACGCCACCAGATTGAACGGCGCAGCATCGCGCGGCACGACGATGACGCTGCCGGGCGGAATGTCCTGCGTCTGGTAGTTCCAGAAGCTGTTTCTGAATTTCTTCGCAGTGCCGTTCGGCAGGATCACGAACACCCGGCCATCGTCGGAAGCCTGCGAGTAACCGCCCGCGCGCTCGATGTAATCCTTCAGCTTCGCGCCCGGCGAAAACGCCAGACTGCCCGGATTCAGCACTTGGCCAATCACGGTCACCGAGATCGGCCGCTTCGGGATCACCAGTAGATCGCCTGGTTCGATCAAGGGATCAATTTCCGGGCGCGCCTCGAGGATCGCCGGATCCGCTTCGATCACCACACGGCCGACCGCATCAGCATTCTGCAAGCGCGCGATCACAGTGCCGAGGAACTGCGCGGAATTCGACGCATCCTTGCCCAGTGCACCGCTGGTGACAGCGGTGACCATCGCTTCCTGCAGATCGCTGGCAGCACGCCGGTAGGACTCGCGTTCAGCGTCACGGGCGGCGACGCGGGTGAACACGGCGCCATAGGGATAGGCGTTCTGCGTCACGCCACCGGCGCGCTTCATCAACTGGCTCATGCGCTCGCCGCGCAGGATGCCGTAGGAACCGGGGAAGCGGAATTCGCCCATCACCCGCGCGGTACCCACTTCCTGGCCGAGATACAGCGGCTTGAAGTTGAACAGGTCGCCGG
>NZ_CAISIQ010000476.1 GCF_903885465.1 uncultured Nevskia sp. | reverse complement strand
CTGCACATCCCCTTTCCGTCACGCGAAGTGCTGGCGACGCTGCCGCACCACCATTCGCTGGTGCGCGCGCTGTTCTCCTACGATCTGGTAGGCTTCCAGACCGAGGCTGACAGCGGCCGTTTCATCGATTACGTGCTCAACGAAGTCGAAGGCTCCTCGCTGGTCGGCGATGTTCTGCACGCGTTCGGCCGCAACGTCCGGGTCATGGATTTCCCGATCGGCATCGATACCGCCGAGTACGCCAGCTTCACCAATACCGAAGACGGCCGCCGTCAGACCGAACGCGTGCGCGCCGCCTTGCGTGGCCGCGCCCAGATCATCGGCGTCGATCGGCTCGACTACACCAAGGGCCTGCCGGACCGCTTCATCGCGTTCGAGCATTTCCTCGACAACTACCCGGAAGCGCACGGCCGGGTCGAGCTGCTGCAGATCGCGCCGACCTCGCGGGGCGAAGTGCCGGAGTACGTCAATATTCGCGAGCAGCTCGAACAGGCGGCGGGGCGGATCAACAGCCGCCACGCCGAAGTCGACTGGACGCCGATCCGTTACATGAATCGCACAGTGTCGCGACGCGCCCTGGCCGGCCTGTTCCGCGCCAGCGCCATCGGCCTGGTCACACCGCTGCGCGACGGCATGAACCTGGTCGCCAAGGAATACGTCGCGGCACAGGATCCGCAAGATCCCGGCGTGCTGATCCTGTCGCGCTTCGCCGGTGCTGCGCAGCAGATGTCGGCCGCGCTGATCGTCAATCCCTACGATCCGGTCAGCGTCGCCGAAAACATCAATCGCGCCTTGCAGATGCCGTTGGCCGAGCGCCGCGCGCGCCATCAGACGCTGCTCCAGGGCCTGTACGACGAAGACCTCGCGCATTGGCGCCAGCGCTTCGTCACCGCGCTTTCAGAGGCCGCTGCGGCCCGCTGACGGGCACTTCTGGCCCTCATCGGCAAGAGCTGCGCCGACACGCGCTTTCGTCTTGTAATTTTTATCAGCGCCCGTGGAAACACTTTTTGCAAGCTAGCGGCAGGCCGGGCACGGCACTTGTTGTTACCTGAGCACACCTTCACGTCGATCCAGGGAAAACATGCTCCAAGCCAAGCCGAAATCGACCGCAGCCGCAGATGTCGGGACGCTGCCCGCAAAGACGCGGACCCAGCGCTCGCCTCGCGGCGCGTCGCTTGCGCCGGCTTCGGTGTATTTCCTCGACGTCCTCAAGGCGGGCCCGACACGCGAATGGCCGGCGCTCTTCGACCGCTGCGCCGCACTCGGTTGCGATGCCGTGCTGCTGTCTTCGCCGTTCGTCGCCGATCAGCTGCTGCCGGCGCAGGGCAACGCCGAATCGGCTACCAAGATGCTGGCGCTGCTGGTGCAGGAAGCGCAGCAGCATGGGCTGGCGCTGTATCTCGATGTGCCGCTCGATCGCGCCGCAGCCGGCAGCCCGGTGGCCGTCGAGCATGCCGACTGGTTCCGCGTGCCGCCGCGCGTTGACGCCGCTGCGCTCGATCCACGCCGCGCCGCGCCGCCGGTCACGTCACTGGAGTTGAGTGCCGCCCCGGCGCAGTTGCCGGCCGTCACCCGTTACTGGCGTGCACAGTTGAGCACCTGGCTGGACACCGGCATCGCCGGCTTCCGGCTGGCCGCACCGGCTCGCCTGCAGTCGCTGCAGCAAGCGCTGATCGGCGATCTGGCCGAGCGCGCGCAGTTCATCGACTGGCGCCCGGCATCGCTGCTGCGCGCCGGGCTGCGATTCAACGATCCGGCGGTCACCATGCTGGCGCTGCTCGACGGTCCGTTCGACCAGGCCGCGCAGGGCAGCGAGGAGATGCTCGAATGCGCCTGCTGTCAGGTGCGCGCGCTGGCTGCCGGTGCGGCTCATGGCGTGATGCTGCCGATGGATTTCGGCCACGCCGCGCTCGATGCCGAAGGTCATCTGCGGCCCACCTCGCGGCTCACCGAAGCGCTGCAGACGCCGGCCGAGCCGAAGATCGAGAAGGCGGCCAAGGCCAGCCTGCTGGCCAAGCGTGCGCAGACCAAGGTCAATGTCGACGCGGCGCTGGCAGCTCGACGCATCATCATCGCCAATCTGGAACCGAGCATCGACAGCGGCCGCTACCCGGCCAAGCGCGTGGTCGGTGACAGCGTCGTCGTCGAAGCCGATGTCTTCACCGATGGCCATGACCAGCTCGCCGTGAATCTGCTCTGGCGCCCGGTGGGCGCCACGAAATGGAACCGTTCGGTGATGCAGCCGCTCGGCAACGATCGCTTCCGCGGCCGCTTCACCTTGCCGGCGCTGGGCCGTCACGAATTCACCGTCGAAGCCTGGCGCGATGCCTGGTCCAGCTTCCGCAGCGAGCTGCGCAAGAAGCATGGCGCTGGCCAGCGCGTCACCGTCGAGATCGACGAAGGCCGGCATCTGATCGAAGCCGCTGCGGAGCGCACCAGGAAACCGCTCGCCGAGCCGCTGCGCAAGCTGATCGAACGCCTGGCAACGGCCAACGAGCGCGATCGCATCGATCTGCTGCTCGACCTCGATACCGCGACCGCGATGGCGGCCGCCGATGATCAGCCGTTCGCCACGCGCCTGGAACCGGGTGCCGAGATCGATGCCGAGCGCAGCGCTGCGGCGTTCGGCGCCTGGTATGAAATCTTCCCGCGCTCGATGAGCGGCGACACCAGTCGGCACGGCAATTTCGATGATGTGATCGCCGCACTGCCGCGCATTCGCGACATGGGTTTCGACGTGCTCTATATGCCGCCGATCCACCCGATCGGCACGACCAATCGCAAGGGCCGCAACAACACGCTGACACCAGCGCCGGATGATCCGGGCAGCCCGTACGCGATCGGTTCGCCGGACGGTGGCCATGATGCGATCCATCCACAGCTCGGCACCTTGGAAGACTTCCGCCGCATGCGCGATGCAGCGGCCGCGCATGGTCTCGAGCTGGCGCTGGATTTCGCGATCCAGTGCTCGCCCGATCATCCGTGGCTGAAGGACCATCCGGAATGGTTCGCCTGGCGTGCCGACGGCAGCATCAAATACGCGGAGAACCCGCCGAAGAAGTACGAGGACATCGTCAACGTCGACTTCTACGCGCCGGGTGCCAAGCCAGGGCTCTGGCATGCGCTGCGCGACGTGGTGCTGTTCTGGGTCGGCGAAGGCGTCAACATTTTCCGCGTCGACAATCCGCACACCAAGCCGCTGCCGTTCTGGGAATGGCTGATCGCCGAGGTGCGTGGCCAGCATCCGGAAGTGATCTTCCTCGCTGAAGCCTTCACCCGGCCGGGGCCGATGCTGGAACTGGCGAAGGTCGGTTTTTCGCAGTCCTACACCTACTTCACCTGGCGCAACACCAAGGCCGAGCTGACTGAATATCTGACCGAGCTGAACACGCCGCCGCTGCGTGACTGCTTCCGGCCGCACTTCTTCGTCAACACGCCGGACATCAACCCGGTGTTCCTGCAGAACTCCGGCCGCGCCGGCCATCTGATCCGCGCCGCACTGGCGGCCACCTTGTCCGGCCTCTGGGGCGTGTACTCAGGCTTCGAGCTCTGCGAAGCGCGAGCGATTCCGGGCAAGGAGGAATACCTCGATTCCGAGAAGTACCAGCTGAAGGCCTGGGACTGGCTGCGGCCCGGCCACATCACTCAGGAAATCACGGCGCTGAATCGCATTCGTCGCGAAAACCCGGCGCTGCACTCGCAACGCGGCCTGGAATTCCACACCGCGCTGAACGACCAGATTCTCTATTTCGAGAAGGCGACCGAAGACCGCGACAACGTCTTGTTGATCGCCATCAATCTCGATCCGCATCACCCGCAGACGGCGAGTTTCGAAGTGCCGCTGTGGCGCTGGAAGCTCCCCGATGACGCGGAGCTTGAAGCTCACGATCTGCTCGATGGTTCTCGCTTCGTCTGGCGTGGCAAAAGCCAGACCCTGCGGCTCGATCCGGCCAAACCGTACGCCATCTGGCGCGTGCGGCCGGTCCACACCCATCAACAGGGAGCCTGAACATGGCACTTGGCAACGCACCTCCGCTGCAGCATCAGCCCGAAGTCCACCAGGCGCTCAGCAATGATCCGCTCTGGTACAAGGACGCGGTCATCTACCAGCTGCACATCAAGTCCTACTTCGATGCCAACAACGACGGCGTCGGCGATTTCGCGGGGCTTGAAGCGAAGCTCGACTACATCGTCGAGTTGGGTGTGGACACCATCTGGCTGCTGCCTTTCTATCCCAGCCCGCGCCTGGACGATGGCTACGACATCGCCGACTACCGCGGCGTGCATCCCGATTACGGCAACCTGAAGGATGCCAAGCGCTTCATCCAGGCCGCCCACGACCGCGGCCTGCGGGTGATCACCGAGCTGGTCATCAACCACACTTCGGACCAGCATCCCTGGTTCCAGCGCGCCCGCAATGCGCCGAAGGATTCCAAGTACCGCGACTGGTACGTGTGGTCCGATACCAAGGAAAAGTATCTCGGCACCCGCGTGATCTTCTGCGATACCGAGCCCTCGAACTGGACCTGGGACCCGGTCGCCGAAGCGTTCTACTGGCATCGCTTCTATGCCCATCAGCCGGATCTCAACTTCAACAATCCGGCGGTGCTGAAGGAAATCTTCGCGGTGATGCGCTACTGGCTCGATCTCGGTGTCGACGGCCTGCGCCTCGATGCAGTGCCCTATCTGATCGAGCGCGAAGGCACCTCCTGCGAAAACCTGCCGGAAACGCATGCCGTGCTGAAGGCGATCCGCGCCGCGCTCGACGAGAAGTACAGCAACCGCCTGCTGCTCGCCGAGGCCAATCAGTGGCCGGAAGACGTGCAGGAATACTTCGGTCAGGGCGACGAATGCCACATGGCCTTCCACTTCCCGCTGATGCCGCGCATGTACATGGCGATCGCCCAGGAAGACCGCTTCCCGATCACCGACATCATGCGGCAGACGCCGGCGATTCCCGACAACTGCCAGTGGGCGATCTTCCTGCGCAACCATGACGAGCTGACCCTGGAAATGGTCACCGACGCCGAGCGCGACTATCTCTGGCAGACCTATGCCAGCGACAAGCGTGCCCGCCTGAACCTCGGCATCCGTCGCCGTCTGGCGCCGCTGCTGGAGCGTGATCGCCGCCGCATCGAACTGCTCAACTCGCTGCTGCTGACCATGCCCGGCACACCGGTGATCTATTACGGCGACGAGATCGGCATGGGCGACAACATCCATCTCGGCGACCGCGATGGTGTGCGCACGCCGATGCAGTGGTCGCCGGATCGCAACGGCGGTTTCTCGCGTGCCGATCCGGAACAGCTGGTGCTGCCGTCGATCATGGGCACGCTGTACGGTTTCGAATCGGTCAATGTCGAATCACAGAGCCGCGATCCGCATTCCCTGCTGAACTGGATGCGCCGCATGCTCGCCACCCGCAAGCAGCACAAGGCCTTCGGCCGCGGCACGATCCGCTTCCTGCATCCCTCGAACCGCAAGGTGCTTGCCTATCTGCGCGAGTGGGAAGGCGAGACGCTGCTTTGCGTCGCCAATCTTTCACGTGCGCCGCAGGCGGTGGAGCTGGATCTGTCCGAATTCTCCGGCCGCGTGCCGGTGGAGATGGGCGGCAACTCGGTGTTCCCGCCGATCGGCCAGCTGACCTATCTGCTGACCCTGCCGCCTTATGGTTTCTACTGGCTGCAGTTGTCTGTCGCCGCCAACATGCCGAGCTGGTACAAGCCGGCGCCGGAACAGATGCCGGAGCTGACCACGATGGTGGTTCGCCGCGGCATCGAGGAACTGCGCGATCCCCAGCACCGCACGGTGCTGACCCAGGAAATCCTGCCGGACTACCTGCCGCGCCGGCGCTGGTTCGCATCGAAGGACATGGCGATCGGCACCGTGCGGATGGCCGACACCACCTTGCTGACCAGTGGTGATCGCAACGTGGTGCTGGCCGAAATCGAGGTCGGCGATCCCGCCGCCGAGGCGCGCTACCTGCTTCCGCTGGCCCTGGTCTGGGATAACGAAGTGGCCCGCGCGCTGCCGCAGCAGCTGGCGCTGGCGCGAGTCCGCTTCGGCCGCAAGGTCGGTTTGATGACCGATGCCTTCTCGCTCGAACTGCTGCCGGTAGCGCTGCTCGAAGCGCTGCGCAGCTCGCAGACCGTGCTGTCCCGCGAAGGCGGCGAAGTGCGCTTCATCGGCGAGCCGGGGCTGGATGCAATCACCCTGTCATCACCACCCGCGGTGCGCTGGATCGCCGCCGAGCAGTCGAACAGCTCGGTGCTGATCGAAGAGACCGCGGTCATCAAGATCGTTCGCCGCATCCGGCCGGGTCTGAACCCGCAGACCGAGATGTCGCGTCATCTGACAACGCAGGGCTTCAAGGCAATCCCGGAACTGCTCGGCGAAATCGTCAAGCATGAAGCGGACGGCGTGCAGCGGACCATGGCGATCGTCGAACGCTATGTGCACAACGAAGGCGATGCTTGGGCCTGGACCCTGTCCTGGCTGCAGCGCAGCTTCGAACCGCTGACCCTCACCGAAGTCTCCGAGGACAACATCCGCGATGCCTTTGCCGGCTACGCGCTGACCGCCGCGGCGATCGGCCGCCGCCTCGCCGAAATGCATGTGGCGCTGGCCACCGACAGCGACGACCCGGCGTTCGCGCCCGCGCCGGCCACCAAGGCCGACATCGCCGGCTGGGTTGCCGACGTGCGCAAGGAACTGGATCAGGCGCTGGCCCTGCTCGGCAGCCGTCGCGAGTGGCCGGATGCCGAAACCCAGGCCGCCGCCGGCGAACTGCTGGCCGCTCGCGAAGCCCTGTACGCAAGGCTCGACAGCTTCGAGCACCTGGCAGGCGCGATGCTGACCACGCGCATCCACGGCGATTTCCATCTGGGCCAGATCCTGGTCGTGGCCGGCGATGTCTGCCTGATCGACTTCGAAGGCGAACCCGGCCGCTCGCTGGCCGCACGGCGTGCCAAATCCAGCCCGCTGCGCGATGTCGCCGGTCTGCTGCGCTCGCTGCATTACGCGGCACTGTCGTCGGCCACCGCCCAGCCGGAAGCCGGCGCCGCGATGCCGCGCGAACGCTCGCAGCTGCGCCAGAAGCTGACCCACGAGTTCCACACCCAGGCGCAGGCCGCCTTCCTCAACGCTTACCGCGAGGTGGCAGCCGGTGCCGAGCGCAGCTGGTACGACGAGCAGAGCTTCCAGCCGCTGATCGATCTGTTCCTGCTCGGCAAGGCCGCCTACGAGGTGCAGTACGAAGCCGAATCGCGCCCGGCCTGGATCGGCCTGCCGATCGAAGGCCTGCTGGCACTGGTCCGCTCCCCTGCCATTCCTGCCACCCAGGAGGCCGTCCATGCCGAGGTCTGAATCGTCATCGGAAGACACTGTCGACAAGCCAGTCGCGGGCAAGGAAGCAGCCAAGAAGTCGGCAGCGCGCGCCAGCCGTTCGAAAGCCGTGAAAGCGGCGCCTGAGGCTGATTCTGCCGAGACGACAGTTGTGCAGGCCAGTGTTCAACTGGTGGCCAAGCCCAGCCTCGATCAGGACGCGATTCGCGCACTGGCCGAAGCCCGCCACAGCGATCCGTTCTCGATCCTCGGCGCCCATGCTGCCGAGCGCGGCCAAAGAGTGCGCGTGTTCATGCCCGGCGCTCGCGCCGTGCATCTGCTCAGCCGCGACAGCGATAGCGCGCTCGGCGAACTATCGCGTACCGACGACTCCGGCTTGTTCGAAGGCATCCTGAGCCCGGCGCAGCCTTATCGCCTGCGGATCCTCTGGCCGGGTGAAGGCGAAGGCATCGAGCAGATCACCGAAGACCCGTACACCTACCCGCTGCTGCTCGGCGAAGTCGATCTCTATCTGTTCAACGAAGGCCGGCATTGGGAGTTGGGCCAGCAGTTCGGCGCCCAGCCGGTGCTGATCGATGACGTGCCCGGCGCGCGCTTCGCGGTCTGGGCTCCGAACGCGGTGGCGGTATCGG
Organism: uncultured Nevskia sp.; assembly: GCF_903885465.1. Classification (GTDB taxonomy): domain Bacteria; phylum Pseudomonadota; class Gammaproteobacteria; order Nevskiales; family Nevskiaceae; genus Nevskia. The sequence continues at coordinate 34,538 of NZ_CAISIQ010000476.1, read as the reverse complement.
TGGTCGGCGATTTCAACAGCTGGGATGCGCGACGCCATCCGCTGCGGTTGCGCAGGGCTTCCGGCGTCTGGGAGCTGTTTGTCCCGCGGGTTGCTGAAGGTGCTGCGTACAAGTACCACGTCGTCGGCAGCGAAGGCCCACTGCCCTGGAAAGCCGATCCGCTTGCCCATGCCACCGAAGCACCGCCGGCTACTGCGTCCCGGGTAGCGCCGGTCAGCACTTTCGAATGGCGCGATCAGGACTGGCTGGCCGAGCGTGGCCACTACCACGGGCCGGATGCGCCGCTGTCGATCTACGAGGTGCACGCCGGGTCCTGGCTGCGCCGCGACGGTCGCGATGACGCCGAGCAGACGCTCGACTGGGCAGCACTCGCAGAGAAACTCATCCCGTATGTGCAGGCGATGGGCTTCACCCATGTCGAGCTGATGCCGATCATGGAGTACCCCTTCGGCGGCTCCTGGGGCTATCAGCCGCTGAGCCTGTATGCGCCGAGCGCGCGTTACGGTTCGCCAGATGATTTCCGCCGCTTCGTCGACAGCGCCCATGCCGCCGGCATCGGCGTGATTCTCGACTGGGTGCCGGCGCATTTCCCGACCGATGCCCACGGCCTCGCGCGCTTCGACGGCACGGCGCTGTACGAGCACGCCAATCCCTTCGAAGGTTGGCATCAGGACTGGAACACGCTGATCTACAACATGGGCCGCCGCGAAGTGCGCGGCTTCCTGATCGCCAGCGCCTTGGAATGGCTGGAGCGTTTCCATGTCGACGGCCTGCGGGTCGATGCCGTCGCTTCGATGCTTTATCGCGACTACTCCAGAAAGCAGGGCGAATGGGTGCCGAACGTTCACGGCGGCCGCGAGAACTACGAAGCCATCGAGTTCCTGAAGACACTCAACACCGTGGTCAGCGAGCGACATCCGGACGTACTGATGATCGCCGAAGAATCCACTGCCTGGCCGAACGTCACCCGGCCGGCGAGCGAGAACGGCCTGGGCTTCAGCCACAAATGGAACATGGGCTGGATGCACGACACGCTGGACTACATTCGCACCGATCCGATCTACCGCAGCTACAGCCATGACCGGCTGACCTTCGGTCTGGTCTACGCGTTCTCCGAACGCTTCGTGCTGCCGATCTCTCACGATGAAGTGGTGCACGGCAAAGGCTCGCTGCTCGACAAGATGCCCGGCGATGCCGCGCAGAAGCTGGCCAACCTGCGCGCCTACTTCGCGTTCATGTGGACGCATCCCGGCAAGAAGCTGCTGTTCATGGGCTGCGAGATCGCCCAGCCGCGCGAATGGAATCACGACGCGGCTCTGGACTGGGCACAGCTCGATGATCCCGGCCACCACGGCGTGCAAAGCCTGGTGCGCGATCTGAATCATCTCTATCGCGAACTGCCGGCGCTGCATACCTTCGACTGCGAAGGCCTCGGCTTCGAATGGATCATCGGCGATGACCGCGCCAACAGCGTCTTCGCGTTCCTGCGTCGCGGCCGAGTCGGCGATGCGCCAGTGCTGGTGGTCGCCAACTTCACGCCGGTGACCCGGCACGCTTATCGCGTCGGCGTACCGCAGCTCGGCCACTGGCGCGAGTGCCTGAACAGCGATGGCCAGATCTACGGCGGCAGCAATCAGGGCAATGGTGGCGGCGTGGTCGCCGATGCCATCGCGGCTCACGGCCAGCCAGCCTCGTTGAATCTGAGCTTGCCGCCGCTGGCAGTGCTGATCCTGCAACCCTCCTTCGAGATTCTTGTATGAGCAGCAGCGCAAATCCTTTGCAACGTGGCCGGCCGTATCCACTCGGTGCCACGCCAGATCAGCATGGCGTCAACTTCGCGGTGTTTTCCGCCAATGCCGATCGCATGCTGCTGTGTCTGTTCGACGAAGCCGGCACTGAAACCGCCCGCTTGCCGATGCCCGATTGCATCGACGAGGTCTGGTGCGGGTACCTTCCAGATGCCCAGCCGGGCCTGCGCTACGGCTATCGCGCCGAAGGCCGCTACGAGCCGAAGGCCGGCCACCGTTTCAACGTCAACAAGCTGCTGGTCGATCCTTACGCCAAACAGCTCGTCGGTGACGTGAAGCATGGCCCGGAGCTTTATGGTTATCGCCTCAATGCCGCGCGTGCCGATCTCAGCTTCAACGATGCCGACAGCGCAGCACTGATGCCGAAGTGCCTGGTCACCAACGACCACTACGATTGGCAGGGCGTGAAGAAGCCGGACGTGCCGTGGTCGGAAACGGTGATCTACGAAGCGCATGTGCGCGGCATTTCGATGCGTCGCGACGGCATTGCCGACGAGCAGCGCGGCACCTTCGCCGCACTGGCCGATCCGCGCTTCATCGATCACCTCAAGCAGCTGGGCGTCACCGCCGTGGAACTGCTGCCGATCCACTTCTTCCTCGACGAGCCGTTCCTCGAAGAAAAGGGCCTGAGCAATTACTGGGGCTACAACACGCTCGGCTTCTTCGCGCCACATCCCGCGTATCTGTCGTCCGGTGATCCGAACGAGATGCGCGATGCCGTGAAGGCGCTGCACGCGGCCGGCCTCGAAGTGATTCTCGACGTGGTCTACAACCACAGCTGCGAAGGCAACGAGCGCGGCGCCACGATGTCGTTCCGCGGCCTCGACAACGCCAGCTACTACCGGCTGATTCCCGGTCAAGAACGCTATTACGTCAGCGACAGCGGCTGTGGCAACACCATGAACCTGCCGCATCCGCGGGTGCTGCAGATGGTCATGGATTCGCTGCGCTGGTGGGCCACTGCCTACCAGATCGACGGCTTCCGCTTCGATCTCTGCTCCACGCTCGGCCGCGAGCCGACCGGCTTCGATCCGAATGGCGGCTTCTTCGATGCGATCCGCCAGGACCCGACCTTGAGCGAAGTGAAGCTGATCGCCGAGCCCTGGGACATCGGCCCCGGCGGCTATCAGCTCGGTCAGCATCCGCCGGGCTTCGCCGAGTGGAACGACAAGTACCGCGATAGCGTGCGCAAGTACTGGCGCGGCGATTCCCATCAGCGCCCGGAACTGGCGGATCGCCTGCTCGGCTCCTCGGCGACCTTCAACCATCGCCGCCGCAAGCCCTGGGCCTCGGTCAACTTCATCGCCGCACATGACGGCTTCACCTTGCACGATGTCGTCACCTACAACGGCAAGCACAACGACGCCAACGCCGAGAACAATCGCGATGGTTCGGATTCGAACTGGAGCAACAACTGGGGTGCCGAAGGCCCGAGCGATGACGAAGGCATCAACGAGACGCGCGAGCGGGTCAAGCGCTCGCAGCTGACCACCCTGGTGTTTTCGCAGGGCACGCCGATGCTGCTCGGCGGTGACGAGTTCGGCCGCACCCAGAACGGCAACAACAACGCGTTCTGCCAGGACAACGAGCTGAGCTGGCTGGACTGGTCGCTGCTCGATACGCCGGCCGGCAGCTCGCTGTACGCCTTCACCTCGCGCCTGCTCGAACTGCGCAAGGGCATGCCGATCCTGCACAGCCTCGACTTCCCCACCGGCGAGGAAATTCCCGACGCCGGCGTTCGCGACATCGAGTGGTTCAACACCGCTGGCGATCCGCTGATGCCGGACGAATGGGACGATGCCGAGGGCCGCACCCTGGCGCTGCGCCGCGCCAAGGTCGGCCCGGACAACACCATGCTGGTGCTGCTGCTCTGCAACTCCAGCAACCAGGACGAAAGCTTCAAGCTGCCGCCGCCGGCTCTCGGCTGGCATCTGCTGATCGACAGCGCCGAAGCGACGACCGAGGTCCGGGCGATCACCGAAGACGCGCTGCTGGTGCGCGCTCACAGTGTGTCCTTGCTCAGCGCCCAGACCGGTGATGGGGAGAGTGGTCCGGCAGGCGAGGCTGCCGCAGAGGCCGAAGCAGCGTGAATGGGCCGATGACGCAAGCTCGCTTCCCGTTCGGCGCGCAGCTCAATGCCGCCACCGGCATGGTCTTCTTCCGGCTCTGGGCGCCGAACTGCGCGGCGGTTTCGCTGCTGCTGGAAGGCCAGGAACCGCTGCCGATGAATCCGGTGCGCGCCGGCTGGTACGAAGTGCAGACGTCCTGCACCACCGGTGCGCGTTACAAGTTCCGGCTCGCCGACGGCACCGCCAATGGCATCGATGTTCCGGATCCGGCATCACGCCAGCAGCAGGACGATGCCCACGGCTGGAGCATCGTCGTCGACCACGATGCTTACCAATGGCGTCATCCCGACTGGCAGGGCCGGCCATGGTCGGAAGCGGTGATCTACGAGCTGCACGTCGGTGTCTGCGGCGGCTTCAAGGGCGTCACCGCGAATCTGCCCGAGCTGGCTGCGCTCGGCGTCACCGCGATCGAGTTGATGCCGATCGCGCAGTTTCCGGGTGTCCGCAACTGGGGCTACGACGGCGTGCTGCCGTTCGCACCCGCGGTCGCCTATGGCACGCCGGACGAGCTGAAGGAATTGATCGACACCGCCCACGGCCTCGGCCTGATGGTGCTGCTCGATGTCGTCTACAACCACTTCGGTCCAGACGGCAATTTCCTGCATCTCTTCGCCAGCGATTTCTTCCGCGACGACCGCAACACCGGCTGGGGCGCGGCGATCGATTTCCGTCGTCGGCAAGTGCGTGATTTCTTTATCGAGAACGCCCAGCACTGGCTCAACGACTACCGCTTCGACGGCCTGCGCCTCGACGCCGTGCACGCGATCGACGATCCCGATTACCTGTTCGAGTTCGCTCGCGCCGTGCGCGGCAGCGTTGCGCCGGACAGACACATCCATCTGATCGTCGAGAACGAAGACAACTGCGCCAGCCTGCTCGAGAGCAACACACCGAGCTTCGACGCGCAGTGGAACGACGACGGTCATCACTGCCTGCACGTGCTGCTGACCGGCGAGCACGAAGGCTATTACGCCGATTACGCGGTGACGCCGGCTGACAAGCTGGCGCGCTGCCTGGCTGAAGGCTTCGTCTATCAGGGCGAGCATTCCGAGCATTGCGGCCGGGCGCGTGGCGAGCCGAGCAAGGCACTGCGCTCGACGGCCTTCGTGCTGTTCCTGCAGAACCACGATCACATCGGCAATCGCGCGTTCGGCGAACGTCTGCTGACCCTGTGCCGCGCCGATGCCTTCCGCGCTGCCGCCGCATTGGTGTTGCTGTCGCCGCAGATTCCGCTGCTGTTCATGGGCGAGGAAGACGGTGCTCGCGAACCGTTCCTGTTCTTCACCGATCACCACCCGGAGCTGGCCGAACAGGTGAGAGTCGGCCGAATGGAAGAGTTCTCGAAGTTCGAGGCTTTTGCCGATACCGCCGACAGCCCGAACTTGCCGGACCCGAACGAGCCCACGACCTTCGCGGCCTCGGTGCCGCAGCCAACGGCCGAGTCTCCGCTGTGGCGCGCGTTCTACAGCAGCCTGCTGGCCCTGCGCCGCGAGCATGTGATGCCCGGCCTCGCCGGCATCACTCAGCGCGAGTCCGCCGTGCTCGGCCGCGCTGCCGTCAGCACTGCCTGGCTGAGCGGCGAAACCTGGCTGCGGCTTTACGCGAATCTTGATGAAGCGCCGGTGGAGTTCGAGATCGCACCGTCCGCGAAACTGCTTTATGCGAGCAGTGACGAAGCGGAAAGCGATGCCGCGAAGGGCGTATTGATCGGCTCCAGCACCTTGCTGTTCAGCGTGCCGGCATGAACGTCCTGCGCTCGACGGTCCGCCTGCAGTTCAACAAGGACTTCACCTTCGACGACGCCACCGCCTGCGTCGACTACTACGCGAAGCTCGGCATCAGCCATTACTACGCGTCGCCGATCTATACCGCGCGCGCGGGTTCGGCGCACGGCTACGACGTGGTCGACTTCGGCGCGGTGAATCCCGAACTCGGCGGCGAAGACGGGCTGCGCCGGATGGTCGCGCGCTTGCGCGAACACGGCATGGGCCTGGTCGTCGACATCGTGCCCAATCACATGGCGGTTGGTGAGGCCGACAATCCCTGGTGGCTGGACGTGCTCGAATCCGGGCCGGCCAGCCGCTACGCGAAGTTCTTCGACATCGACTGGTCGCCGCCGGATGAAGCGCTGCACGGCAAGCTGCTGGCGCCGTTTCTCGGCAAACCCCTCGATGCCGCGCTGGCCGATGGCGATCTCAAGCTCGGCTTCAACGAAGCGCGCGGCAGCTTCCATGTCGACTACGGTCCACATCGCTTTCCGATCTCGCCGTTCGACTACGCCGGAATCACCGAACCGCACTCGATCGCCGAAGCGCTGGCCCGCTACAACAACAGCGCCGAAGGCATCGAGCGGCTCCGTCAGCTGCTGCACGGCCAGCACTATGTTCTGGTCGACTGGCATGAAGCCGGCGCGCGCATCAACTGGCGGCGCTTCTTCGATGTCACCAGCCTGGCGGCGATCCGTGCCGACCGCGACGAAGTGTTCGAAGCCACGCATGCGCTGCCGCTGAGGCTGTATCAGGAAGGCCTGGTCGACGGTTTCCGTGTCGATCACATCGATGGTCTGGCCGATCCGGCAGCCTACCTCGCGCGCCTGCGCCAGCGGCTCGATCTGCTGCACGCCGAGCGGCCGCAGGAGTTCGCGCTGGAAACGCCGTGGCTGGTGGTCGAGAAGATCCTCGGTCACGGCGAAGTGCTCAGAGGCGACTGGCAGACCGATGGCGCCACCGGCTACAAGTTCATGGATGCCGTCTCCGGGCTGCTCCACGATCCGGCCGGCGAAGCGCCGCTGACCGAACTCTGGGAAAGCTTCACCGGCGAGCATGACGATGCTTCGCACTACGCCTATCGCGCCCGCAAGGAGCTGGCGGAATCGAGCTTCGCTGGCGATGTCGATGCATTGACCGCGCTGTTGATGGACTACGCCGCCGTCGCCACGCCCGAGTGGCGCATCGATACGATCAACATGCGCGTGGCGCTGATCGAATTCCTCGCGCACTTCCCGACCTATCGCAGTTATGTCGGCGAAGACGATGCCGACATGCACGACCGCAAGGTGATCCTGGTCACCCTGCAGGCAATCGAAGCGCAGGGCATCCACGACGATGGCCGTGCGCTGACCTTGCTGGTGCGCTGGCTCGACACCGCCCAGGACCAGCTGCCGGCCGAGGCTGACGAAGCCACGCAGCGCGCTCATCGCGCGCTGCAACGCATGCAGAAACTGCTACCGGCGCTCGATGCGAAATCGGTCGAAGACACAGTGTTCTATCGCTACGGGCGCTTGCTGTCGCGCAACGAAGTCGGCAGCTGGCCCGGCCAATTCGCGATGACGCCGAAGGAATTCCACGCGCTGAATCTCGATCGCGCGCTGCGCGTGCCGCGTTCGATGGTCGCCACCGCCACCCATGATCACAAGCGTGGCGAAGACACCCGCATGCGCCTGGCCGTGCTCAGCGAGCTGCCGCGGCTGTGGGCGGCCACCGTGCAGCGTTTGCACGAGGCATCGAGCAGCCTGCGGAAGGACAGCGACACGCCGACGCCGGCCGATGAGTTGATGCTCTATCAGACCCTGGTCGGCTCCTGGCCGCTGGATCTCGATCTGGACGACCGCGAAGCCATCGCCGCCTTCGGCGAACGAGTGGCCGGCTGGCAGCTGAAGGCGCTGCGCGAAGCCAAGCTGCTGACCAGCTGGGCGCATCCGGATGAAGCCTTCGAGCAGAACAATCGTGCCTTTCTCGATGCCCTGTTGAGCAATCCCGCGACCGTCGGGATCCTGGCCGAGCTGGTAGCCCGGATCGCGCCGTACGCAGCGTTGAACGGCCTGTCGCAAACCCTGCTGCGGCTGACCGTGCCGGGCGTGCCCGATCTCTACCAGGGCACCGAGTTCTGGGACTTGAGCCTGGTCGATCCGGACAACCGCCGGCCGGTCGATTACCCGGCGCGTCGGCAGGCCCTTGATGCTCCGGCCCCACCCGCCGCAATGATCGAGCACTGGCAGGACGGCCATCTGAAGCAGGCGCTGGTCGCGGCCGCACTGGCGCTGCGCAAGGCACTGCCCGAGGTTTTCGAGACTGGCAGCTACGAGCGTCTGGCCATCATCGGCCCGCAGGCCAACAGCGCTTTCGCGTTTGCCCGCCGTGCCGGCAACGACGTGGTGATCGCCATCGTCACTCGGCTGGGCGCACGAGCGGACAAGGCCATGGCCTTGCCGAGAGTCGCCTTCGGTCACTGGCAAGACAGCGCGGTGCTGCTGCCGGCCGATGCGCCATCGGCGCTCTACGATGCCCTGGGCGGTGCCGCCGTGGCAGCCGATGGCAAGCGGGTCACGCTGTCCGATGTGCTTCAGCATCTGCCCGTGGCGCTGCTGCGCTATCGAGTCTGAAGCCGGGCCATAAGGGCGAGGCTGGAAAGACGGGCGGTGCCGCGCTTACCGGCAGCGCCCAGGTTTCCCGGTAATTCCTGCTCAGCCGGTTCGTATCCAACGCGGCGTGCCTGCCAGCACCGGGCACGCCATGTGCTTGCTCAAGGCTTCAAGCCAGGAGGATGCGCCATGAACCAGACCCTGAATCGCGACGTTGCCATGCAGCTTTGCCCCCAGCAGGAGCAACGCTGATGTACGACCAACAGTTTGGCGAGCAGTTTGAAAACGCGCTGGGCGATCCGATCGAGCTGAGCCATTTGGCGGCCACGCGATCCGTGCCGACGCCGGCCGCAGAGGCCCTGCGCGCCCGGATCAAGGCCGCATTTGCCGATGTCGCGGCTGCTGGCGAACCCAGCCTGGACGCGCTGCAGCGTGCGCAGGACGCCGATGCAGAAGTGACTTCCAGCGTCAATGATCCGGGCGCTCCGCGGCACTGGTCCGCCTACGCTGCCGATGAACTCGAAGGCCATGCGGGACTGCTGCCGGTGCTAAGCGTCGCCAACTGGCGCTTCCATCTGCCGGCATTTCTGCTTGCCGCGCTTGAAAAACTTTCCCAGCCCGTCTGGGAAACTGGTCTGCCGGGTGCGGTGCTGTTCAACCTGACCTATGCCGCCGACGACCGCGTCTGGTCGCGGAAGCTGCTCGATCGCTTCCAGTCGCTCGATGCGCCGCAGACGGCCGCGGTTTGCGCCTTCCTCGAATTCGTCAGCGAAAACCCGCATCAGGAACCGCTGCGCGGCCTCGATGCCGAGAAGGCGCTGCGCCGCTACTGGCGTCTGCAGGAACGCGTGCAGCCGACGATCAAGGTCGGCGCAGCCTCCGCCGGACGCGTGCAGACCGATGCAACGCCGGCACGCAGCCGCACTGCCGGCAAGACCAAGACGCTCGGCGCCCTGATGGCGGTGCTGCGCGCGCCGGTCAACGATCGGGCATAGGCCTCAAGTCGTTCGATGGCCCGTCGCAAATGGGCCATCGGATGGCGACAACTGCTCGATCAGGAAATCGATGAACACCCGGACCCGCCTTGGCGTCCGGGTGCCGCCGACGAACAAGGCGTGAATCTCCTCGGTATCGCCAGGATTGTGGTCCTCGAGCAGCGAGACCAGTTTGCCGGCGGCGATATCGGCTTCGACATGGAAACTGCCCAGACGCGTGATCCCGACGCCTTGCTGGGCCAGTTGCGAGATCGTCTCGCCGTTGTTCGCCTCGATGTTGCCGCCGACGTTCAGCACGTAATCGCGGCCGTCGGTGCGGAATGGCCATCCCGGATCGGCGCGCCGGAAATTGAAGTTGAGGCAGTTGTGGCCGAACAGGTCTTCAGGCACGGCCGGGGTTCCGGCACGCGCCAGATAGGCCGGCGAGGCCACGATGGTGCGGCCATTGGAGCCCATCCGCCGCGCCGTCAGCGGGCTGTCGGCCAGCGGGCCGAAGCGGATCGCGACGTCGGCTTGCCCGGCCAGCACATCGGCCAGCGCGTCGGTGACGCTGATGTCGACCAGGATCTCCGGATACCGCGCGACGAATCCGGCCAGCAGCGGCACGATGGTCAGCCGGCCATACGCCGGCCCGACGCTGACCCGCAGCCGGCCGCGCGGTGCGGCCTGCCAGGCGATCGCGTCTTCGGATTCAGCGAGGTCGGCCAGGATGCGGCGCGCGGCCTGGTGGTAGGCGTTGCCTTCCGGTGTCAGGGTCAGCGTCCGGGTAGTGCGGATCAGCAGGCGCACGCCCAGCCGTACTTCGATGCGGGAAATGATCCGGCTCAGCGCCGAGGGCGTGAGCCCGAGTACGCGTCCCGCGCCCGACAGACTGCCGGCGCGGACGACGGCATCGAAGGCTTCCATCTCGCTGGCCCGATCAATCATCGTTCTGGCTCATCTGTGATTTCAAAGCAAAGGTACTGGTCCCGTTTTCTATCTACTGAAAGGGAATGAAAGTGTCTATCTTTGCGCCACGTTCATTATGGGAAAGATCATGAAGTTCAACACCGCGATCCTGGCGCTGGCCATCGGTGCTTTCGGCATCGGCGTCACCGAATTCGCGCCGATGGGCATGCTGCCGGTGATCGCCAGCGATCTGGGCGTCTCGATCCCGACGGCCGGCCTGCTGGTCAGCGCCTATGCCTTCGGCGTGCTGCTCTGCGCGCCACTGATGACCCTGACCACCGGCCGCGTGCCGCGGCGCACGCTGCTGATCGCGCTGATGGGCCTCTTCACCGCCGGCAACCTGCTCGCGGCCCTGTCCGAGGGCTATACGACCCTGATGTTCGCGCGGGTGCTGACCTCGTTCTGCCACGGCGCGTTCTTCGGCGTGGGCGCGGTCGTCGCGGCAGGCCTGGTGCCACAGGACAAGCGCGCCAGCGCCGTTGCCGCAATGTTCATGGGCTTAACCATCGCGACCGTCGGCGGCGTACCCCTGGCGGCATGGGCGGCGGAACAGTTCGGCTGGCGCACGGTGTTCTGGGCCATCGGCGGGCTGGGCATGCTGGCCGTGGTGTCGCTGCGGCTGGCGCTGCCGAACATTCCCGGCGATGCCGGCGCCGACATGCGTGCCGAACTGCGCGTGCTGGGACGGGCACCGGTGCTGAAAGCCCTGGCGCTGACCGTGATCGCCTCGAGCGCGATGTTCACCGTGTTCACCTACATCGCCCCGATCCTGCTGACGGAAGCGCACGCCTCGACCAGCTTCGTCGCCTGGATGCTGGTGATCTACGGGCTCGGCCTGACCGCCGGCAACTGGCTGGGCGGGCGCTACGCCGATCGTTCGGTGGACGGCACCTTGATCGTCACCCTGGCCAGCATGGTGCTGCTGCTGGTGCTGTTCTCGGTCGGCATGCATTGGCCGCTGCCGGCCGCGGTGCTGATCTTCCTCTGGGGCATCACCAGCTTCGCCGTGGTACCGCCGCTGCAGATGCGGGTAATGGCGGCCGCCGGCGACGCGCCGAATCTGGCATCGGCGATGAACATCGGCGCCTTCAACCTCGGCAATGCCGTCGGTGCCGTGGTCGGTGGCGCAGTGATCAGCGCCGATCTGGGTTACCCGGCAGTCGCGCTGGCCGGCGCCGTGATGGCGGCGTTCGGCCTGGCGTTCGTGCTGCTGCTGCGGCCGCCGCGCAGCAAGCCTGAGGATGCATCCGGCCTGCCGGCGGCTCCGGCCGCCTGAGCCCGGAGCCACTTGCAAAACCCCTTTGCAGAGATCGCTGACCAGGACGACTTGAAGCAGCACTGAACGAACGACAGCACCGGGCACGCGCCCTGCTGTAGGTCAGCGCCGAAACCGATCGGCGCCGCCGTTCGACGCTACTTCAGGAGCCTGGTCATGTTCGCGAAAACGTCCTCGTCCATTCTCGCCGGAACCTTGCTGGCCGCTATCTGGCTGTCGACGGCCGCTGGCGAGCGCCTCCATGACCAGGCGCAGCAGCTGCGGGCTATTGGCGACAAGGCCACCGCCGATACCACGCTCGTTGACGGCGGCCGTCGCTACGGCCTTGCCGAAATGACCTACCAGGAACGCGCCACGAAACGCGTCGACGATGCCGTCGGCGGTCTGGCGGACAACGATGTCCGGGTCAGTGCCGCGAGCGCCGATGCCGAGCCGGCGTCGACGGTGAAGCTGTACTGGCCGGCCGGGCCAGGGCCTTACTCGGTAGTCGTCTACTACCGCGAAGCCGGCACCGCGAACAGCGATACCGCAAATGCCGGTGCTGCACGGGCGCTGGCGAAATCGGCCGATGCCGTCGTGGTGTCGGTCAGTCTGCGGACTGACTCGGGCGCTCGCCCGGCTGGCGTGAGCGACGTCGACTTCCGCCGTGGCGACGATGGCGAGGCCTATGGGGCCTATCAATGGGCGCTGGCCAATGCTGACAGCCTGGGCGGCGATCCGAGCCGGGTCGTGGTGATGGGCGAAGGCCTGGCCGGCCCGGCGGCGATGGCCGTTGCCGCCCGCGCGCAGCAGGCCAATGTGCCCGCGCCCTACTACCTGGTGCTGGTCAATGCGCCGACCGCCAAGGTCTCCGTGCAGCCGGTAGCGACCACCGTGCCGTCCTGGGCAGGCCCGCATCTCTGGGACATCGCCTGGCCGGCAACCGCCGGGCGATCGGCAAGAAGCACGGATAAAAATTACAGGGCCATGTAGAAGTGGCGTAAGCCAAAAAGTCGAAAAATTATCTCAAGTATTTGTTTTAGAAAGATTTTCACGAATGGCATGGACTGTGCCCATTGAACGTCAACAGTCCTTACGCCGCCCTCACGCCGGAGTCGTTGCAATGACCCAATCCTCGGTCTCCATTGCCGCCAGACAGCAGATGTCCGCCTCGCCGCAGCTGCAGCAGGCGATGCGTCTGCTGCAGATGTCGGCACTCGAATTCCAGGAAGAATTCCAGCAGGAACTGGCCAGCAATCCGTTTCTCGAAGAAGGCGACAGCGTCGAGCAGAGCGCCGAAGTCGCGGCCGCCGAACAGGCGAGCGAGATTGCCGCGCTGCGCCAGGACGGCGAGTCCGGCCCGGACATCGCCCAGTTCGAAGCCGAGAGCGACCGCTACACGGTGGATGGCGTCGAAGTGTCGTCCCTGCAGGCGGCAGACTGGAACGAACTGCCGGCCCCCGGCTTCGAAACCCTGTCGCGCGGCGTCAGCGGCGATCCGGAAGCCGATCCCTGCAACTGGGTGTCCGCCGAAACCACCTTGCGCGAGCATCTGCACGCTCAGGTCTGCGGCATCCAGCTCGACGAGCGTCAGCGCCTGGCCGCGGTGCTGGTCATCGAAACCCTCGACGACAACGGCTATCTGCGCGACGACGTCGCCGATACCGCGCTGGCCCTGGAACTGGAGCAACCGCTCAGCGAAGACGAAATCGCCGAAGGCATCCGCATCGTCCAGCAGTTCGATCCTGCCGGCGTCGGCGCCCGCGATCTGCCCGAGTGTCTGATGCTGCAGCTGCGCGCCACTGCGGTCGGCACGCCGGGCCGCAGCCTGGCGATGAAGCTGACCGGCCATCTGGAACTGCTGGCCAAGCGCGATCACCGCGAACTGCAGCGGCGGCTTGATTGCAGCGAGCCGGCGATCCACGAAGCCCATGCGCTGATCCGCACCCTGGAACCACATCCGGGCTCGAACTTCGCCGCCGCCCGTGTCGACTACGTGGTGCCGGATGTCATCGTCGTTCGCCAGAAGGGCAAGCTCAACGCCGTCATCAATCCGGCCGTGATGCCGAAAGCCCGCCTGAACAGCGGCTGCATCGACCTGCTGCGCATGTCGCGCGATGGCAAGTACCCGGCGATGCAGCAGCAGCTGCAGGAAGCGCGCTGGCTGCTGCGCAACATCGAGCAGCGCTACGTCACCATCAAGCAGGTGGCCGAAGCGATCGTCGCGCGCCAGCGCGCCTTCTTCGAGTACGGCGAGATCGCTCTGAAGCCGCTGCTGCTGCGCGAGATCGCCGACGAACTGGGTCTGCACGAATCCACCCTGTCGCGCGCCACCAGCAAGAAGTACATGGCGACGCCGCGCGGCACCTTCGAATTCAAGCATTTCTTCTCGCGCAAGCTCAGCACCGACACCGGCGGCAGCTGCTCGGCCACGGCGGTGCGGGCAGCGATCAAGGAAATGATCGAGGGCGAAAATCGCGAGGCGCCGTTGTCCGACGTCAGCCTGGCGAAGATGCTGACCGAAAACGGCATCTGCGTCGCCCGCCGTACCGTTACCAAATACCGGAATCAGCTGAAGCTGCCGCCGGTCGAACTCCGGTGCCAGCCATGAGCCAGCAACAGACCCATCACGAACACTCGGCCGAGAACACGCGGCCGTATTCCCACTCCGGCGCTCAATCGCGCTCGTATCCGGGCTCGCAAACCGGCGAGAACAACATGCTCGAGCCGAGCTGCGACAAATTTGTCGGCACTGTGCTGATCGTCGATGACGACCCCTTCAACAGCGAGCCGCTCGAAGCCATCCTCAGCGAGAACGGCTACCGGGTGTACACCGCCGCCAATGGTGTGGACGGTCTCGAGCGCATGGATGAGGTGATGCCGGAACTGGTGATTCTCGATTTCATGATGCCGCTGATGAACGGCGCCGAAATGGGGCGCCGGCTGCGGGCCAACCAAGCCACCCAGAACATCCCGATCGTGATGAACAGCGGCACGAGCGAAGACATGGTCCGGCAGAATTTCACTGGCTACGATGCCTTCCTGCGCAAGCCTTACCGGATCGACGAACTGCTGAGCGTGGTCAGCAATCTGTTGAAGACCTCGGCGGACAGGAGATGACAGCGCCGCGCGCGGCGAGGCTGCAGCAGAGCGCTGGATCGCAGCCTCCTAAGCTGCGCTTCCAGCGCGTGCTGATGAGCGTGCTGGTTGCCGCCGCGATATCCGCCTGCGCCAGCAGCAAACCGCCGGAAGAACCCGATAGCGTCGCCACAGCCAGGCAGGTCAACGAGGCGAAATCGACGGCCGTCAGCGAGCCGGCGGCGAAGTTTCTGGTCGAGATGGTCGATGCCCGGCTGATGGACTACGAGGAAGGCGAGCTGGCCGCCCGGCGCGGCAGCACGGCGGCGATCCGCGACTACGGCCGGCTGATGATGCGCGACCAGACCCGACTGCTGACCCGCCTTGAATTGCTGGCACTGGAAGCTCAGGTGACGGTGCCGGCCGTGATCAGCGACGACAAGCGCGACGGTCTCAATGACCTGATCGACGCCGAGCACGACGATTTCGACAAACGCTTCATCAGCTCGATCCACATCGACCACAAGCGCGATGTCGGCGCGTTCAAGAAGGCGACCGGCTTCCGCGACGCCGCGATCGCCGATTTCGCACGTCAGGAACTGCCCTTGATCGAGTCGCACCTGGCAGGCATCGAAACGATCAAGAAGAGCTACTGAGCAGTCCGAATTCTGCGGGGCACGGCCGAGAACTCCCCTTTCCGCCGCGCCCGGCTTGCCTGGCCAGCAAGCCCCCACGCGACTGGCCGATTATTCCTCATGACAAGAC
Organism: uncultured Nevskia sp.; assembly: GCF_903885465.1. Classification (GTDB taxonomy): domain Bacteria; phylum Pseudomonadota; class Gammaproteobacteria; order Nevskiales; family Nevskiaceae; genus Nevskia. The sequence continues at coordinate 19,200 of NZ_CAISIQ010000476.1, read as the reverse complement.
CTGACGCTGATTACCCGACGGCGACTAGGAGTTGCCGCGCACCGGCGCCAGCGAGGCGATCGTCGCAATCAGTTCCTTGACCACCACCGGCTTGGCGATATGGGTCTGGAAGCCGGCCTCGAGTGCCCGCGCACGGTCTTCGTTCTGGGCGAAGGCGGTCAGGGCGATCGCCGGCATCGTCGGCTGGCCGCGGCTCTGCTCGAACTCGCGGATCAATCTCACCGTTTCATAGCCGTCCTGGCCGGGCATGGCGATGTCGCAGATCAGCAGATCCGGCGGCTCGTCGGCAAAACCCTGCCGGATCAGCCGCACGGCCTCCTCGCCGGACGACAGCACGTCGACCGCGGCACCGGTCTGCGACAGCAGCACGGCCAGCGGATCACGCGATTCGACATGGTCATCGACCAGCAGCAGCCGCAGGCCGCTCAAGCTCGGCAGCGTTCCCGCCTGATCGAGCGGGAACGGCACGATCGCCGACACTGCCGCGGTGCCGGACTTGCGCAGCGGCAGGCGCACCGTGAACACCGCGCCGAGCCCCGGGCCGGGGCTGGTGGCAACGACACTGCCGCGATGCAGTTCGCAGAGGTTGCGGACCAGCATCAGGCCCAGGCCGAGGCCACCCTGGCCGCGGCTGTTGCCGGTTTCGTCGCGCCGGAAACGCTCGAACAGCTGCGGCAGGAAATCGCCATCGATGCCACGGCCATCGTCGCGGATCCGGATCACCGCGATATCGTTCTCGCGACTGGCCGACAGCCAGACGTTGCCGCCTGAAGGCGTGAACTTGATGGCATTGGACAACAGGTTCCAGACGATCTGCTGCAGGCGGTCGGCATCGCCTTCGATGGCTTCGTCACCGAGTTCGATCTCGGTGTGCAGCTCGATGTGCTTGGCCAGCGCCTTGTCACGCACGCTGGCGATCGACGCGGCGATCACCGGCACCAGCTTCACCGGCGTCAGCAGCAGGCTCAGCTTGCCGGTGATGATCCGGGTGGCGTCGAGCAGATCGTCGATCAGGCGCACCTGCTGTTCGACACCGATCTTGATGCCGGCGATCGCTCGCAGCATCAGCTTGTTGCTGTTGCCCGGCACGCTTTCCAGCACATGCGCCCAGTTCTGGATGCCGTTCAGCGGCGAGCGCATCTCGTGCGAGACGATGGCCAGGAATTCGTCGCGGCCGCGCGCGGACGCCTCGGCCTGCTTGCGCGCCTCGTGTTCACGCGCCAGCACGGTTTCACGCTCGGCCTGGCCGCGCATCCGTTCGCTGATGTCGTAGACGATCAGCAGCACCGATTCGAGCATGCCGGCGCGATCGAGTTCCGGCACCGCGCGGGCGCTGAAGTAGCTGCGCTCGCGGCCATGCGGCAGGCTGAAGCTGGTCGATTGCTCCACGCCCAGGGCGAAAGCGGCGGTGATGATCTCGCTGGTGGCGCTGACGTACTGCGCCGGGAAGCTCAGATCCTCCGCCGTAAGCCCGACATAGGCCTCGCGATTGATCCCGAACGCCGATTCCGCAACCCGGTTGATGTACAGATAGGCGAGGTCGCGATCGACGCGGGCGATCAGGTCCGGCGCGTTCTCGGCCAGCGTCTCGAACTCGCGTTCGCGTTCGTAGAGCTTGCCCTCGGCCAGCGTTCTGTCGGTGATGTCCATGATCACCGCGATGAAGCCGGTGACCTCGCCGGCTTCGTTCCACTCCGGCGTGTAGTTGGCGTGGATGTAGCGCTCGCCGATCGGCAGCTGCACGCGGGTCTGGTAGTCCGCCGTCTGTCCGGACAACACCTGGTCGATGTACGGCCGGATGGCGGCCAGGGCCTCTTCGCCGGCGACCTCGGCGATGCTGCGGCCGACGAACAGGTCCGGCGTCGTCGAACGCATCAGCGCCGCGAACGCCTGATTCATGAACTGGTAGCGCAGATCGCTGCCAATGCGGGCAATGCCGATCGGCACCGCGGCGGTGATGGTGCGCAGCTCGCGCTCGCTGTGCCGCAGCTGCTGTTCGACGCGACGCCGTTCGGTGATGTCGCCGAGCACGCCGTAGCCGAACGAGGAGCCCTCTTCGTTCCGCACCAGCACCAGCTGCGAGCGAACCCAGCGGACGCTTTTATCGCGCCGGATGACCCGGTACTCGGCATCGAACTCGGCGCCGCCGGCCAGCGTCTCCGCGAATGCGTCCGCGACCCGCGACCAGTCTTCCGGATGAATGGCGGCGCGCCAATCCTCGGTGGTGTAGACCGCTTTTTTTTCCTCGCCGAAGAACAAGGGATAGATGCCGTCGTCGCCGTCGACCCTGCCGGTGGCCGGCTCGTAGGTCCAGGCGAACAGATGCGCCGCGTCGAGCGCCAGCTGCAGACGTCTGCCGCTGGCGGCCTGCATCTGCTCCAGCTGCTTGCGTTCGGTGATGTCGGCCGCCACGCCATGCACTTCCGCGCCCTGGCCGTCTTCATCGGCAATCAGGATGGCGCGGGCATCGAGCCAGGTGATGCTGCCGTCGACCCGCTGCACGCGGAATTCCTCGCGCAGCGGAACGCCATCGGCCATCAGCTTGCGTAGTGCTGCTTCGACCCGCACCCGGTCCTTCGGATGCAGTCGCCGCCGCCAGGGGCCGAGCCGGCGACAGGCTTCGGAGTTCAGGCCGAACATGGCACACAGCGCATCGGAAATCTTCAACCGCCGCGTCGGCGAGTGCAGGGTCCAGACGTGCAGCTGCGCGGCTTCCATCGCCTGGTGCAGGTTCTGTTCACGCTCGTTGAGCTCGCGCACCACGGTGCGCCGGTCGGTGATGTCTTCTGCGATGCCGACCACTCTTTCGATCGAGCCATCGCTGGCTCGCACGGCAATCGCTCGATCGCGGATCCAGCGTTGTTCGCCGTTGTCGAGGACGATCCGGTACTCGATCGCGAAATGATCGTCGCCTTCCTCGGCCTCGCCCAGCGCTTCGAACGCAGCGGCAGCCGCAGCACGATCGGCGCGATGGATCTTGTCCACCCAGCGCGACTTGCCGGCCAGCAGCGCGGCTTCGTCGAAACCCCAGCAGCGGCTGTAGCTCGGGCTGACATAGATCTGCCGCCGCGGCTGCCAGTCGACGATCCAGAACACGTCGTCGACGTTCTCGATCAGCACGCTGAAGCGCTGCTTGACGTCGCGCAGTTCCGAACGCGTGCGGCGAGCCGCCGTGATGTCACGCAGGCCGATGGTCATGTGCACGACCTGGCCCGCGGCATCGCGCTCGACACAGGCGGTGGCGTTCAGACTGCGCGCCTGACCACTCCGGCCATAGCGGAAATCGGCTTCGGCGCTGTCGCCGGAGGCCATCAGCTCGGCGGCAATCTTTTCGATCGCCAGCAGATCACGCGGATGGATGCGGCTCAGACATTCGCTGATCGGCAGCGGCACACCCGCAGCAAGATCGAGCAGCCGGGCGGCAGTTTCGTCGAACAGGAAAACGCCGCTGCGCGGATCGCCCTCGCAGTAACCAATGCCCATGGCGGCGCTGAGCCGCTGCCGGCGAGCGGCCGCGGCATCAGCCACGCTTGTACTTTTTTTCAGCACGGGAGAAGAATTTTCCATTGCCCGCCGGTCTGCCCCGATCCGATCGTCGATCGAATCGGCCTAGCCGACCTTGTCCGGTGTTGAAAGTGCATGTTCAGGCTGCCCCTACCCGCCTTGGCCCGGCATCATCGCCATCAGACGTTCGTTCAGGACCACGCCGTGGGCAAGCGGCGTGCCCAACCAGCTTGCGCCTAGTCGGAGGACGCCGCTCGCGCGGTGATTTCGCCCGCTTCCACTCCGGCGCCTTGCAAGCCGTATTCCTCGAGCCGGTTGTAGAGCGTCTTCAGGCTGATGCCGAGCTGTTCCGCGGTGTACTTCTTGACCCCACCGTACATAGCGAACGCGGCGAGAATCAGCTGCTTCTCGGCGGCGGCCAGCGACATGCCCACCGGAATCTCGATCACCGTCTCCGGTGCCGGGGCAGCCGTTTCGGTAGGCGCGGCGACCAGCGACAGCGCACTGCCGATGTCGATCACCTCTTCGCCCATGATGTAGGCGCGCTGCACGAAGTTGCGCAGCTCGCGGACATTGCCCGGCCAGCGATGCGCCGCGAGTTTGTTCAGGCCTTCCGGCGGGAAGGTCTTGTGCGTGTCATGCGCCTGATTGAGTTCGTCGAGAAAGCGCTGCGCCAGCAGCTCGACATCGCCGACCCGCTCGCGCAACGGCGGCATCTGGATCGGGAACACGTTGAGCCGGTGATAGAGATCGGCTCTGAGCTTGCCGGCAGCCACCGCTGCTTCCGGATCGCGATTGGTCGCCGCGATGACGCGGACATCGGTCTCCACTTCCTTGTCGGTGCCGATGCGCATGAACTTGCCGGTTTCCAGCACGCGCAGCAGTTTCACCTGCAGCTCGATCGGCATCTCGGTGATTTCATCGAGGAACAAGGTACCGCCGTCGGCACGTTCGAAGTAGCCGCGATGCTGACGATCGGCACCGGTGAAGCTGCCCTTCTCGTGACCGAACATTTCGCTTTCGATCAGGTTCGGCGAGATCGCGCCGCAATTCACCGCCATGAACGGCTGCTTCGGTCGCCGGCTCATCTCGTGCAGCGTCTGGGCCGCCAGCTCCTTGCCGGTGCCGCTTTCGCCGATCAGCAACACGGTGGCCGCGGTCGGCGCCACTCGGCTGATCTGGTCGTAAAGCACGCTCATGATCGGCGACTTGCCGAGCATGTGGCCGAAGTAGCCGACCCGCCGCAGTTCGCTGCGCAGCGCGCCGATCTGCGACTTCAGATCCGACGCCTTCGGCACCCGCTGCAGGATCGAACGCAGGCGAGCGATGTTGACCGGCTTGACCAGGTAATCGGCCGCACCGGCGCGCAAGGCGGCGATCGCGGTATCGACGCTGGCATTGCCGGTGATCAGGATGATCTCGGTTTCCGAGCGATTCTCGATGGCATCGATCAGATCGAGACCATCGCCATCGGGCAGGTGCAGATCGATCAGCACGATGTCCGGCTGCTGCCGGGTCAGCTGGATGTGCGCCGCCCGCAAGTCCGCCGCGCAGGCCGTGGTGAAACCTTCGGCTTCGACCAGCGCGGCCATCGACTCGCGCGTGTTCTCGTCGTCATCGACGATCAGAGCATGCGCCATTCAGCTTTTCTCCTGCTGCAACGTTTGATTCACTCTGCCACTCCGATGCTTTCGCGCACCGTATCACCTTAATCGAAGCCGTCAGCCGCCCTCAACTGTTCCCGGCCAGGCTCAGCTTTGCAGGGCCGGCTTGTCGCTGGTGGCGGGCGCATCGGCATTCTCTGAGCGCTCCGGCAACCAGGCCGTCGACGCGACCGGCGTCGAGGTGGCGATCATGCCGCCTTCGTTCTCCCAGCGATTCAGTTCATGCGGCTTGGCGCCAGCGATCTTCGCCTTGCGCTCGGCCGCCGAGCCGACGCCGGCACGGATCAGGTAACCCGCGGCACCGGCTGCCAGACCGAAGGCGACCAGTTGCCAGTTCACCCGGCGCGCCAATGGCAGCGCGAAAGCGATCACCGGCTTGATGGTGTCCAGGGCCGAGCTGGCGACATCGCGCAGGCGCGGCTTGGCGGCGTCGACGAAGTGCTCGGCTTTCGAAGCGGCCGTCGATGCGGCCGCGTTCAGCGTGCTGGTATTGAAATTCATGTTGGATTCCTCTCGAGAGTGGGATGCGATCGGCTGGCTTCTGAGCCGGCCGATCTGTAACCCGTTGTTCCAGCCGATGACCCAATGGCTCCGATGGACCTTTGCGGCCCCGAGCCCGCGGCATGGCTGACCGAACGAACGGTTTCGCTGACCGCCATGGCGATTCGATAGGCGCTGACGAACTTCAGCACCCAGGCGAACCAGCTGGTACTGCGCTTGGCCTGAACCACCGGATAGTGGCTCCGTTGCACCCCGGCTAGCGCCTTGTCGATGCGCCGGTTCCTGTTGCTGCCACGCACCGCCCTGAGGATCAGGAACGCCGCGCCTGCGGCAAACAGCGCCGGGACGATTGCACGGGTGTTCTTCTGCAACTGGTGAAGCGTGTGCAGCGGCCGGCGCAGTTCGTCGATGGTGCCCGCCAGTTGTTGACGGTCATGTTCGATGCGCGCCAGAACCCTCTGACGCTGAGCGGCATGATCCGCGTCGCGATCGCTCATCGTTTTGCCTCTTTGATGTCCTGCTTGATGTCGCGGATTTCCTGCTTGTCCTCAGCCAGCGCGTTGACGCTGTCCTCGAACAGCGTCGACGAGGCAACGGCGCGGTAGGACGCCACCGCCCGCAAGGCGATGACGATGCAGGTCACGGCCAGACCGACGACCACCGGAATCCGCCACTGCGTATCCCAGGTGAGGGCCACGATCAGCATGGCGATCAGCTGCACGGCCAGGAAGATCGACAAGGCGGCGAGCAGGCCGCGGCCGAGCAACTGCCCCAGCCTTACTCGCTCCTCGTGGATTTCCAGTTTGAACAGCTCGAAACGTCCTTGCAGCACGTTCATCGACTGCGCGACCAGCCGCCGCAAAGTATCGGACAGCGGGGGATCCGACAGGGGTTTATCGGCAACGCTACCTTGCGACGGGGTCACGAGTGTGGCTCTCCTTGGCGACGCGGATCAGCGGCGCGAACCACTGCTGATGAAGCCGATCAGCGCGCCGAACAGCGCGGCGACGGCGATTGCCTGCCAGGGCTTTTCGTGCACGTAGGTATCGGTGGCGGTGACGGCCTGCTTGCCGCGCTCGACGGCGTAGTCCTGAGCGTTGGCGATCTGGGTACGAGCGACCTTCAGGCTTTCCTGCAGCTTTTCGCGGAGGACGGCGATGCTGTCGTTGGAAACCGCTGCGGTCTGCCGCATCAGTTCTTCGGCGTTGCTCGCCAGATCACGTGCGCTCGAAGCCAGGTTACCGTTCTGCTGCTTGTAATCGTCCATGGTGTTCTCCTTGGTGGAATGACCGGAATGAAACCCCGGCGCGCTGCTGACGCTGTGCGGCGTCACGACCAGCTTGTTGTCGGCGTCACACGACGCCGCTGCCCTGAAGTGGGGCAGGTTGCGTGCCTGCCCCGGTCCGTCGAGGCATCAACAGAAGGTGCTGTGGGGATCGCCAAGGCCTGTGGCGCTGAACATCGCCGCTCTCCGTTCGGGGGCACGGTTGGGGCAGGTTCAGGGCGATGCTGCAAGGGGTTCATGGCGGCCGATCGCTTCGAGTAACCTTTACAAACCGCCGGTAATTTCAGGCCAGCGGCTCGCCTTCCACTGATCACCTGCTCCGACCTTGAACAACGCGTCTCCCAGCCCGCCCGCATCAGACGTCTCTTCAGCCAGTGATCCCGCGCTCGCCGGCCTGATCGGCCAGGCGCCGGTGATGGTCCGGCTTCGCGATCAGATCCGCCGCGTGGCGCCGACTCAGGCAACGGTACTGATCATCGGCGAGAGCGGCACCGGCAAGGAGGCCGTCGCCCAGGCCCTGCATACGCTCAGCGTGCGGGCCAAGGGGCCGTTCGTGGCGGTCAATTGCGGCGCCATTGCGGCGAGCCTGATCGAGGCCGAATTGCTTGGCCACGAGAAGGGCAGCTTCACCGGCGCCGATCGCCAGCGCGCCGGCTATTTCGAGCGTGCCAACGGCGGCACCATCTTCCTCGACGAAGTCACCGAGATGCCGCTGGAGATGCAGGTCAAGCTGCTGCGCGTGCTCGAATCGCGGCGCTTCCAGCGGGTCGGCGGTTCGGAGACGATCAGCGCCGACGTGCGCGTGGTTGCCGCCACCAATCGGGACATGGAGGCCTCAGTCCGCGAAGGCCGCTTCCGCGAGGATCTGATGTATCGCCTCGCCGTGTTTCCAATCCGGGTGCCGAGCCTGCGCGAACGCGACGGCGACGTGCCGGTGCTGGCCCAGCATTTTCTCGATGGGCTCAATGCCAAGGAAGGCAGCAAGAAAACCTTCTCGCGTCCGTACCTGCGGCAACTGCAGATGCAGTCGTGGTCGGGCAATGTCCGCGAGCTTAAGAACACCGTCAGCCGCGCCTTCATCCTGGCCGACGAAGTGCTGGAACTGCCGACCATCCCGGCCAGTGCAGCGCCGCGCAAGCCGACCCGGCGTGACGGCCATCTGCAGATCAGCATCGGCACGCCGCTGGCCGACGCCGAGCGCGAAATGATTCTGGCGACGCTGGAACATTTTGCCGGCGACAAGCGGCAGACGGCGCAGACCCTCGGGGTCAGCCTGAAGACGCTGTACAACCGGCTCGAGGCTTATCGCATCGAAGCGACCGGACCGGATTCCGCAAGCGGTTCCTGAAGCGGGTCTCTCGGGCACGCCGGCTGCTGGTTTGCTGGCTCCCGATACAGGAAACCGACAGGAGCACGGCAATGAGATGGAATCGCATCGACAGCTGGGATCAGATCAAGTCCACCGTCACCGCCGGCGTCGGTGATGACGACGTACTGACGGTACGCCCGCCGAACCTGACGACCATCGACAAGTCGATGCCGCCGCCGCTTCCGCCTCAGGAATCCGCAGCCTCGGCACGCAATGTTTCCAGGTACGCCGTCAACTCCGCGTAGTTCGCCGGCTTGACCAGGTGCTTGTCGAAGCCGGCTTCGCGGGTCTTGCGCCGATCGTCTTCCTGGCCCCAGCCGGTCAGCGCCACCAGCGTGATCCGGTCGCCGCCGGGCAGTGAGCGGATTTTGCGAGCCACTTCGTAGCCATTGAGCTTGGGCAGCCCGATATCGAGCAGCACGACTTCCGGCTTGAAGGTATCGAAGATGCGCAGCGCTTCGAGGCCGTCATGCGCCATGGCGGTTTCGTTGCCGCTCAATTCCAGCAGCAAGGTCAGCGACGCCGCCGAGTCCTGATTGTCGTCGACGACCAGGATCCGCCAGGACAAAGGCGCTTTCGGTTCCACGCTGGCCGCTGCGACCGGTGCTTCCGCAAGGCGCTCGACGATGACCGGCAGACGCACCACGAACTCGCTGCCCTGACCGGGACCCTCGCTGAACGCGCGCACCGAACCGCCGTGCAGGCCGATCAATTGCTGCACCAAGGTCAGGCCGATGCCGAGGCCGCCCTGGGAACGTTCGTGGGACTGATCGACCTGGTTGAACAGCTCGAAGATGTTGCTCAACCGGTCGGCGGCGATGCCGATGCCGGTGTCCTTCACCGACACCACCACCTCCTTGCCCTCGCAGGTCGCCGTCAACTGGATGTGGCCACCCGGTTCGCTGTACTTGCAGGCGTTGTTGAGCAGGTTGCCGAACGACTGCGCCAGCCGCGCCGGATCGGCATCGAGCAGTACCGATTCTGATGGCAGTACAACGCTTAGTTGATGGCCCGCGGCGTCGAGCGCGGGACGGCAGGTCTCCACCGCCACCTGGATGATCTGCGCCAGTTCCACGGACTCGCGGCGCAGCTCGATCTTGCCGTGGCTGATCCGGCTGACATCGAGCAGATCGTCGACCAGGCGGACGATCTGCCGGACCTGACGCTCCATCAGCGATGCGGTCGACTGAACCACCGCGGCATCTTCGGAAAACATCTGCACGGTGCGCACGGCATTGCCGATCGGTGCCAGCGGATTGCGCAGCTCATGGGCCAGCATGGCCAGGAAGTTGTTCTTGCGCAGATCGGCTTCCGAAAGCTGGGCGGCGATGTCGCGCAGTTCGTTGGCGGTCTGCTTCTGCTCGTGGATATCGGTGTTGGCGCCGACCCAGAGCAGCACTTCGCCGTTGTCGTCGGTGAGCGCCTTGGCGCGGCTGAGATGCCAGCGGTATTCGCCGTCGGCGCGCCGGAACCGGTGCTCGAACATGAACGGCTCGCCGCTGTCGATGGCCTGCTGCCAGACCCTGACGTTCTCGGCCAGATCATCGGGATGAATCGCCTGCGTCCACAACCAGCCGTCCAGCTGGGCCGCGCTCAGGCCGGTGTACTCCGACCAGTGCGGGTTGAAGTAATCGATGTCGCCATTCGGCCTGGCGGTGAAGATCTTCTGCGGGATGGCGTTCATCACCGACTGCAGCCGCCGTTCGCTGCGCTCCAGCCGCAGCTCGGCGTCACGCTTCTCGCTGACATCGCGGAATACCAGCACGCAGCCGACGATCTCGCCGTCCTTGCAGCGGATCGGCGCGGCGCTGTCGTCGATCGGCCGTTCGACGCCGTCCCGGGCGATCAGCAAGGTGTGGTTGGCCAGGCCGACGATGACGCCTTCGCTCAGCGCGCGCCTGGCCGGATTGGCCACCGTCTTGCGGCTGGTCTCGTTGATGATCCGGAACACCTGGTCCAGCGGCTGGCCGAGCGCATCGGCCAGCGGCCAGCCGGTCAACTCCTCGGCCACCGCATTCATGTTGGTGATCGCGGCATCGCAATCGGTGGAGATGACAGCGTCACCGATGCTGGCCAGCGTGGTCCGCAGACGTTCCGCCTGCTCGGCGATGACCTGGTTGGCGGCATCGAGCTGCAGCAGGTGCCGGCGCAGCAGCAGCAGGTAGGAAACGATCGCGCCCAGCGACAGCAGACCCGAAAGAATGCCGCTGATCAGCGCGCTCTGATAGCTGTGCTCATAGTGCTGCTCGCGCATCGTCAGCAGCCCGCGCTCCTCGGCGATCATCTCGTCGACGGTGGTGCGCAGCGCATCCATCTGCTGCTTGCCGCGATCGACCACCTGCAGTTCATGGCCGATGTCGAAGCGCCCGGCCTTGCGGGCATCGATGAGTTCCGCCAGCGTGTCCAGCCGCGCCTGAATCCGCTGGCGGAGCTCGGCAAAGCGCCCACGCTGATGTGGATTGTCGGCAACCAGACGCTGCAGCTCGTCAGCCACTTCGCCAACGCTGCCGACCGCCGCGATATACGGCCCCAGATAGCGCGGTTCGCCGGTCAGCAGATAGCCGCGCTGGCTGCTTTCGGCCGTGGTGCTGAGCAGCACCAGATTGTCGAAACCGTGGATCACATCCTGGGTATGCGCCACCCAGTAGGAACGATCATGCAGTTGGCGAACGTTGGAAACCGCCAGCACGACGCTGATCACCAGCAGGATCACTGCAGCGACAGCGCCGAGAAAAAGTGTGGCCTTGAGTGAAGCCTTCATCGTGTTGCGCGTGCCCGAACCGGGGGTTCTTGTTGGCGGCTGCTGGGGAAATCTCGCCGGTTCCGCCATTTTAGCTGGGCGGCCCGCAGCGGCGCCTGCCCGGTGCCCGGGCTCGGGACTTGCTGTCTTGCTCTGAACAGGTCGCGATCGACCCCGAGGGATTCAGATTCCGGCGCTACTGCCGGGCAGATTTATCTTTGATGACCCTTGCCGGCCGAAGATTTCCGATCAGAAACTTTCAGGGATTTGCAGGAAGGACCGACATGCCCCACATCCTGGCGCACCCCCACCACCACCCGCATAACCATCTGCTTGCCGCACTGCCCGCCGACGTCCGGCAGCGGCTGGCCGCTAGTCTGAAGCTGGTCCATCTGCCGCAGGGCACGGTGCTGCAGGAAGGTGGACAAGCGCCGACCAAGGTCTATTTCCCGGCCGGCGCCATCGTCTCTCTGAGCTGCCAGACCGCAGGCGGAGAAGGGGCGGAAATTTCCCAGATCGGCAGCGAGGGCCTGGTCGGCATTGCCGCGTTCATGGCCGACGACAGCGGCGCTACCGTGGCGATCGTCCAGGGCGCTGGCTACGCCTACGCGCTGAGCGGCCAGCGGCTGCGCGATGAAGCCGGCCAGCATCCGGCGCTGCTGATGCTGCTGCTGCGCTACACGCACGGCGTGCTGCTGCAGACGGCGCAAACCGCGGTCTGCAATCGCCACCATTCGATCGACCAGCAACTTTGCCGCTGGCTATTGCGCTTCGACGATCACCGGCCCGGCCAGATCCTCGCCGTCACCCATGAACAGATCGCCACCCGGCTCGGCGTGCGCCGCGAGAACATCACCCGGGCGACGCTCAAGCTGCACAAGCTCGGCGCGATTCACTGCGGCCGCAGCGAGATCCGGGTGCTGGACCGTCGCCCACTCGAACGCCTGAGCTGCGAATGCTATGGCGCGATCCGCAAGGCCGGCGAACGTCTGCTGCCAATGCCGGCCAGCCCGGCGCGCTGGAGCGGCCAGCCGCTGACCGCGGCGACGCGGCTCGCCGATCGCCTCGAAGTGCGCGCTTGAATCCGCCGCGCACAGCTGAGCGCCGGTGGTTCCACGTCCGGCATTGGCGCTGGAAACGGCGCTGGTCGTACTGGCTGGCGATCGTCATCGTCGTCGGCATCGCCGCGCGCGTGGCGCTGCCCTATGCGATGAAAGGCTGGCTGAACCAGCGCCTTGCTTCGCTGGGCAACTATCAGGGCCATGTCGAGGATGTTCACGTGGCGCTGTGGCGCGGGTCCTACGAGCTGCAGGGCGTGCACATCCAGCAGCTCAACAGCGCCGTCGACGAACCCCTGTTCGCCACGCCGGTGATGGAAATCCAGGTGCTCTGGTTCGCTTTGATGAAGGGCACTGTCGTCGCCCGCATCCGCGCACTGAAACCCACCATCAGCTTCGCCGCCGGCCACCGCGACAAGGCGGCGCAGACCGGCAAGGGCGTGAACTGGGCCGATCTGCTCGATCAGCTGACGCCGTTCCGCATCGATCGGCTGGAAATCATCTCCGGCCAGGTTCACTACTACGATCTCTACAGCAAGCCGAAAGTCGACGTCCATCTCGACGACGTCGAAGCGGTATTGACCAATCTGACCAATGCCGGCGAGAAACAGGGTGACCGCGTGGCCGATCTGCAACTCGAAGCGCTGGCGATGGCGCAGTCGAAGCTGACCCTGGATCTGCAGATCGATCCTTTCGCGCTGCAACCGGACTTCGCCCTGAAGATGAAGCTGCTCGGCCTGCAGGTGGCGCGCATGCGCCCGGCAATGCAGGCCTACACGCCGTTCGATCCCACCGAAGGCAAGCTCGACGTGATCCTGGAAGCCACCGGCAAGGACGGCGGCGTCGAAGGCTATGTCAAACCGCTGTTCACCGATCTCAAGGTGGTCGACTGGAAGCAGGAAATGAAGGGCGAGCACAATCCCTTCGAACTGGCCGTCAACGCGGTCGGCAGCGTCCTCAACCTGGTGCTGCAGAACCAGGCCAAGGATCAGCTGGCCACCAAGATGCCGTTCTCGGGGCGGCTTGATGCGCCGAATGTGGAAGTCTCCACCTCGGTGATCAATCTGCTCAAGAACGCCTTCGTTTCGGCGTTCGAGCCGCGCTTCGAACGGCAGGCCAACCCGGACAAGCCGTGAACGGCATCTTCAAACTGTCCGTGCTCAGACTCTGCTGGCAAAGCTTTCTCGAAGCTGGCGCCCGGTGGGTATCGGACAGCTGCGTGACGATGGCCGCCGCCGTCGCCTTCTTCGCCTCGTTCTCGCTGGCGCCGACCCTGGTGATCGTCATCGCCGTGGCCGGCTTCTTCTTCGGCCCGGAAGCGGTGCAGGGCCGCCTGCTCAAGGAGATTGCAGGACTTACCGGTGACGATGGCGCAAAGGTCATTCAGACCATGGTCGCCAGCGCCTGGAAAGCCGACAACAGCAGCTGGACGACGACGATCTCGACGATCGCCATCGTCATCGGCGCTTCGGCCACCTTCTCGCAGTTGCACGACGCCGTGAACACCATCTGGCGTCGCTCCGATGCCATTGCGCCGCCGGCCGCGTCAACGCTGTGGGTCGGCGCCCGCCAGTTGCTGAAGGTGCGCTTGATGTCGTTCGGCATTGTCATCGGCATCAGCTTCCTGATGCTGGTGCTGCTGGTGCTGGACGCCGGAATGACCGTCGCCATCGAATGGCTGTGGGGCGTCGACAGCGTGCTCTATGTCGCCCAGCAGGCCACGGTGCTGCTGATGTTGTGCACCATCTTCGCGATCCTGCTGCGCCTGATGCCGGAGCAGCATCTGCGCTGGCGCGATGTGTTCGCCGGCGCACTGGTTGCCTCCGTGCTGTTCACCGCCGGCAAGCATCTGTTCGGGCTTTATCTCGCCCGCGCCGGTACCGCCAATGCCTTCGGTGCGGCCGGTTCGCTGGCGGTGATCCTGATGTGGCTGTTCTATTCGGCCGCCGTGTTCCTGTTCGGCGCCGAATTCGCGGCCGCGTGGACGCGCTTGTCTGCACTCCGGGATGAACCTCCCGACGACGTGCTGGTGGTGGGCACACGAGATGCCGTTGATCGTCGTGCCCCATGAGGGCCCGGCCATTTCACCGGCCATCCATCCGGAGACAACAGACATGAGCATTCTGAAACTGAGAGAACTGATCAAGGACGTGAAGGTGGCGATGTTCACGACCACCGACCATGACGGTCTGATCCGCAGCCGGCCGCTGCAGACGCTGGATATCGATGCCCAGGAAGGCGTCGGTGAACTGTGGTTCTTCACCTCGAACAAGTCGCCGAAGGTCGATGAGATTGCCGACGATCAGCACGTCAATCTGTCCTACGCCGACCCGGTCCATCACCGCTTCGTGTCGGTATCCGGTACCGCCACCGCCAGCCGCGATCTGGAAATGATCCGGCGCCTGTGGAAGCCGGTGCACAAGGCCTGGTTTCCGGAAGGCATCGACGATCCGAGCTTGACCGTGATCCACGTCCGCATCATCCAGGCCGAATACTGGGACGCGCCGAGCAGCGACATCGTCAACGCTTTCGGCATCGCCAAGGCGATCATGCTCGGCGAAACCTACGAGCCGGGCGAGAACGAAAAGCTGCGCCTGCGCGAACTGGCAGACGCCGACAGCGGCCGCTGAGGCGGCAACCGGGCCGGGCCGAAGCAATTCGGCCCGGCCTTTTGCGTTCTGCCGATAGGCACTGCTCGAAAGCCATCGGCAGCACGCCCGTTTGACGCGTACTTTCTACCGATCGTCTTAGCAGCACGCCGCCCGACCGATGCGGGATTGCTGACGATCTTCTCCCCTTCGCGCCCCGAGCCAAAAGAAAAAAGCCTTTTCCAGCAATTGCTTGTGAATTTCTTGCAAGTCCGGGAACGGTGGGTGCTTCACCCTCAGGCATGCCACTGAAGAGCACGACTCGTTCAGATTTTTGAGCAAGTCGAACAGAGGCCCGATCTGCAACAAAACAGACGGACGCTCTTCATGAAGCGTTTCGCAGGTCTCTCGTCGAGTCGACAGGAACCCGCGGAGTCAATCTCAGAATTCCCCCTGAATTTCGCTAATTCCAATAAAGAAGCAGGAGCTGACCATGAACATGAAGAAGAAAGCTTTCGTACTCGCCTTTCTGGTGGCCACGAGTTCGGCCAGCGCCGCCCCGGGGCTGCTGACCCCGGGCCGGACTGCCGCACTGAACGTGTTCCCGAACCTGGGCAGCTCGGTGCTGCTGACGCCGCTGCGTTCGGCGCAGGCTGCCCGTACTGCGCGAGCCGATGCTCGTGCCGCACGTACCGATCGTTTCGCCGATGCCGTGTCCTCGAACGACGGCGCAATGGCCTTGGCCAGCGCCGATACCAGCAGCCTGCCGGGCCTCGAAGCGCTCCGTGAACGCGCCGCCAACCGGGCCGATCGTCCGTCGCTGCTCAGCGATATCGGCAAGGGCGACGGCAACTCCAGCTTCAACTTCGATTCCGCCACGTCGACCAATAGCGATGGCAGCCTGTCGCGCACCTACACGACGGCCTTCGAGCGCAACACCGATGGGAGCCGGACCACCAAGGTGCTGTTCGACAATGCCGACGCCTCCAGAACGGTCGATGCCAAGAGCGATACCAAGCTCGAAACCAGCTTCACCTTGAACGGCGAGCGCGAACCGGTCGCAGCTCCCGGCCGCGCCCTGCGTCTCGGCAAGGTCGAGATGGCAGTCGATTACAACCGCGATGCCAGCCGTAGCACCAAGATCGACGGCACGGCTTCGTCGGACCGCGAAACCAGCACGTCCAGAAAGACTGACTACTCCGGCAAGTTCGACAGCAGCCGGCCGTTCGACGGCAAGGCGTTCGACGTCAACTATCGCAGCGAACTGAAACCCGCCAATGGCGAAACCGTGGTCCGCTCAAGCGATAGCGCCGCGCAGACGCCGGCCAATGGCGCGCAGTTGAGCGAAACCGCCAAGGACAACGCGGCCCAGCGTCAGGAAAACCGTCAGGCTCGTCGCGATGAGCGTCAGGGTCTGGCCGGTGAGCAGCTGAAGGAAACCGCAGAGAAGAACGCTGCCGAGCGCAAGGCCAACCGTGAAGAGCGTCGTGCCAATGCCCAGCCGGTGCTGAGCAGTGACCAGCTTCGCGAGCAGGCTCAGGCCAATGCCGAGCAGCGTCAGCAGAACCGTCAGGCTCGTCAGGATGAGCGTCAGGGTCTGGCCCTCGATCAGTTGACGGAAACCGCGCAGAAGAACGCTGCCGAGCGCAAGGCCAACCGTGAAGAACGCCGCGCCAACGCCCAGCCGGTGCTGAGCAGTGACCAGCTTCGCGAGCAGGCCCAGGCCAATGCCGAGCAGCGCCAGGAAAACCGTCAGGCTCGTCGTGATGAGCGCCAGAACCTGGCCGGTGACCAGCTGAAGGAAACCGCGCAGAAGAACGCTGCCGAGCGCAAGGACAATCGCGAGGAGCGTCGCGCCGATCGCATGGAAGTGGCCTCCGCCGATCAGCTTCGCCAGCAGGCGCAGGACAACGCCGCCCAGCGTCAGGAGAATCGTCAGGACCGTCGCGACGAGCGCCAGGATCTGGCCGGTCAGCAGTTGATCGAAACCGCGCAGAAGAATGCGGCGGAGCGTCAGCAGAATCGCGCCGACCGCCGCGAAGAACGGATGAACAACAACTGACGCCCAGCGTTCATCGATGAAAAAGAGGCTGCTTCGGCAGCCTCTTTTGCGTGGCTGATCTGAGTACGGCAGAGCTTTCAGGACAAGGCACATGGTTGAAACCACAGGGCCGCGGGCCGCGACTTTCTTCGGCGCGGGCAGCGAGATGGCCGAGCGGATGGCGCGGCATGACTGGGCCGCGACGACCGTCGGCACGCCTGAAAAATGGCCGTTGAGCCTGCAGACCGCGGTACGCCTGATGCTCGGCTCGCGCTTCGCGATGTGGGTGGGCTGGGGCGACGACCTGGCCTTCTTCTACAACGATGCCTATCGGCCGACGCTGGGCGTCAAGCATGACTGGGCGCTGGGCCGCGCCACCCGGGAAATCTGGAGCGAGATCTGGCCGGAGGTGAAACCGCGAGTCGATGCGGTGATCGGCCAGGGCCTGTCCACCTGGGACGAAGCCCTGTGCCTGTATCTGGAGCGCAGCGGCGAACGCGAAGAGACCTATCACACGTTTTCGTACAGCCCGCTGGCCGGCGACGACGGCATCAACCGTGGCCTGATGTGCGTGGTTGTCGAAGACACCGATCGGATCATCGGCGAGCAGCACATGGCGCAGCTGCGTGATCTGGCAACGGCGTTCACCGCGGTGAACTCCGAAGCGGAACTGTTCTCGATCCTCGAACAGCAGCTGGCCGCAGCACGGAAGTCGCTGCCGTTCTCGATCACCCTGCTGCGCGACGAGACAGACGGCAGCATGTCGCTCGCCGCCCACACCGGCATTCCTCCAGAGCAGCTGGATCGGCTGGCCCGCAAAGCCGAACAAGACTGGCCATTGGACGCCGTACTGACCAGCGGCGAGCCGCAGATCGTTGCAGCGCTGCCATTCGGCAAGCTGCCGGTACCGCCCGGAGAACGGGCACCGACGCAGGCCGTGCTGATGCCGATTACCGGCCACCGCCAGAACACGGGCCAAGCGCGGCCGGTCGGCGTGTTCATCGCCGGCCTGAATCCGGACCGGCCGTTCAGCAGCGCCTATGCCGATTTCCTGAAGCTGCTGATCGGCCAGCTGTCGGCCGCGCTGACTTCGGCCCGCACCTATGCCTTCGAGCGCCGGCGCGCCGAGGAACTGGCTGCGCTGGACAGCGCCAAGACCGCGTTCTTCTCCAACGTCAGCCACGAATTCCGCACCCCGCTGACCTTGATGCTGGGCCCCACCGAGGCGGCGCTGGACAGCCCCGGCCAGACGCTGGCCGGCGAGCAGCTGGCGCTGGTCCATCGCAACCAGCAGCGCTTGCTGAAGCTGGTCAACACCTTGCTCGATTTTTCGCGCATCGAAGCCGGCCGCCTCGAGCTGCAGTTCGAGCCGACCGATCTGCCAGCCTTCACCACCGAACTCGCCAGCCTGTTCCGTTCCTCCACCGAACGCGCCGGCCTGAGCCTGACCGTGCATTGCCCGGCGCTGCCGGAGCCGGTCTGGGTCGATCGGGAAATGTGGGAGCAGATCATCCTCAATCTGCTGTCCAACGCCTACAAGTTCACGCTCAGCGGCACCATCGCGGTCAGCCTGGTGGCGGCTGGATCGAACGTGCTGCTCAAGGTGCGCGATACCGGCATCGGCATTCCGGCCTTGGAACTGCCGCAGATCTTCGAGCGCTTTCGCAGAGTCAAGGGCTCGCTCGGCCGCACCCATGAAGGCACCGGCATCGGCCTGGCGCTAGTCTGGGAACTGGCCAAGCTGCATGGCGGTGCCGTGGCGGTGACCAGCACCCTGGGCGCCGGCACCGAGTTCACGGTGTCGATCCCGATGGCCCAGCGCAATGCCGAGACCGATCTCGCGGTGGCGCCGCGTCAGCCCGATCTGATCTCGAAACGGGCGCGCAGCTATGCGGCCGAAGCGGAGCGCTGGAGCCTGGAACTGGAAGAGCAGCAGCCTGAACCGGCAACCCAGGTTCAGCGCCCGGACAACCGGCCGCGCATCGTCCTCGCCGACGACAACGCCGACATGCGCAACTACGTGAAACGCCTGCTTTCGGAGAGCTGCGAGGTGCTGGCCGTCGGCGACGGCCTCGACGCCTTGCAGGCGATCCAGCGCGACAAGCCCGATCTGGTAGTCAGCGATGTGATGATGCCGGGCCTCGATGGCTTCGAGCTGCTGAAAGCCTTGCGGGCCGATCCGGCCACGGCCTCGATTCCGCTGCTGCTGCTGTCGGCGCGTGCCGGTGAAGAAGCGCGCGTTGAAGGCCTGCGCGCCGGCGCCGACGACTACCTGACCAAGCCGTTCCGGGCGCAGGAACTGGTGGCCCGGGTGACCAGCGTGCTGACCCTGGCCAGCACCCGTCGCGAAGCGCTGAGAGTGGAAGCCAAGCTCAAGGCCGATCGCGACAGCATTCTCGAATCGATCAACGAGGGCTTTCTGTCGATCGATCCGCAATGGACCATCACCT
>NZ_CAISIQ010000475.1 GCF_903885465.1 uncultured Nevskia sp. | reverse complement strand
GAAATCAGGACAATGAGAAAAGACTTGCAAGTCTTAAGAGAGAATGACGCTCTAAAAGAGAGATATAAAATAGTTCACATAAAAACTTTAGAAGAGCAGTTGGAAGAAAAAAGAATGGCTGATTTGGCTGTTCCGATTAAAACTGCCCAAGATGAAAAAATCGCCAGGGAAGAAATTTTGCAAAAAAATGAGGGGCAGGAAAGATTGGCGGAAAAGGATTTGAAAAGCTATGCCACCGAGCAGGAGCGCCAGCATCAGCAGAATGGGAACGATGAGGCGAGGCTGCGACATGGCCGGCACTGTGCCAGTCGCGCGGCCCATAAAAAACCCTCGCGTCGACATTGATCGTGCGAGGGTTCTGCAGTACCTGCGGACGGCGCTTCAGCCGCCGTGCAGCTTGTCCAGATAGCGTTCGGCGTCGAGCGCAGCTTGGCAGCCGGTGCCGGCCGAGGTGATCGCCTGGCGGTAGACGTGATCCATCACGTCGCCGGCTGCGAACACACCTTCGACGCTGGTCGCGGTGGCATTGCCTTCGCTGCCGCTCTTCACCTTCAGATAGCCGCCGGCCATATCGAGCTGACCTTCGAAGATGCCGGTGTTCGGCGAGTGGCCGATGGCGATGAACACGCCGGCCAGCTTGGCCTCGCGGGTGCTGCCGTCCTGCACGTTCTTGACTCGCATGCCGGTGACGCCGGTTGCATCGCCGAGCACTTCATCGAGCGACGAGTTCCAGATGATCTCGACCTTGCCTTCGGTCTGCCGCTTGAACAGCTTGTCGTGCAGGATCTTCTCGCCCTTGAACTTGTCGCGGCGGTGCACGATGGTGACCTTGCTGGCGATATTGGCGAGGTACAGTGCTTCTTCGACTGCCGTGTTGCCGCCGCCGATCACGGCGACTTCCTGGCCTTTGTAGAAGAAGCCGTCGCAGGTCGCGCAGGCCGACACGCCCTTGCCCTTGAACGATTCTTCGGACGGAATGCCCAGGTACTTGGCGCTGGCGCCGGTGGCAATGATCAGCGCGTCGCAGGTGTAGCTGCCGCTGCCGCCGTGCAGAGTGAACGGCCGGTTCTTCAGATCGACCTTGTCGATGTGGTCATAGATGAACTGGGTATCGAAGCGCTCGGCGTGGCGGCGCATGCGATCCATCAGATCCGGACCCTGCAGGTGTTCGACATCGCCCGGCCAGTTGTCCACCTCGGTGGTGGTCATCAGCTGGCCGCCCTGCTCGACGCCGGTGATCAGCACCGGTTTCAGGTTGGCGCGGGCCGCGTAGACCGCAGCCGTGTAGCCGGCGGGGCCGGAGCCGAGAATGATCAGCGGATGATGATTGCTCATGATTTTTCAGTGACGAATTGAGAAAGACCGGTATTGCATAGCGGCGCAGGCGCGAAGCATAAGGCCCCACGGTGTGCAGCGGTGCGGCAGTGCACCATCGGTGCCAATGAGCGGATGATGGGGATGCATTCGCCGCTTCAAAGCCCCTGCCGCGGCACGGCCACCGAGCCGCGTACTGGCAAGCCCCGTGCGATACTTTTCCGTCCCCATTGCCCCGGATTTTCCCCTCATGAGTGAGCCGCGCCCCCTGATCGTGCGTCTGTTCAGCTGGATCTGGACGCTGATCGTGTTCTGCTTCCGCGCCTTGGTCATTCTTTCGCTGGTCGTTCTTGGCGTCGGCATCTGGGCCGGCAGCCGCGACCAGACCCCGGTCATCGAGGACAACATCGCGCTGACCGTGATCCCGTTCGGCGATCTCAGCGACCAGATCCCGAACGATCGCAGCCGCGCCTTCCTGCAACGGTTCAGCGACAACAAGCCGACCCAGACCTCGCTGCGCGAAGTGGTCGATGCCATCGACGCTGCCGCCACCGATACGCGCATTCCGTCGATCGTCGTCAAGCTCGATGACATGGCCGGCGCCGGTCTGCCGCAGCTGGAAGAAATCGCCGTCGCCCTGCGCAAGTTCCGCGCGGCCGGCAAGCCGGTGTACGCCTACGGCGATTCCTATGATCAGAAGCAGTACTACATCGCCTCGCAGGCCGATGAAATCTCCATCGATCCGCTCGGTTCGGTGCTGCTCGAAGGTTTTTCGGTCTACACCAACTACTTCAAGGACGCGCTGGACAAGCTGGGCGTGCAGATCAACGTGTTCCGCGTTGGTGAGTTCAAGTCCGCCGTCGAGCCGTACGAGCGCAATGACATGTCGCCCGAGGCCCGCACCGCGAACCAGGCTTGGCTCGGCGATCTCTGGAGCCTGTACGGCAGCACCATCGGCGAGGCGCGCAAGCTGACGCCGGACGCGGCCAATCGCTACATCGCTGGTCTGTCGGCTGGCCTGGAGAAGCACAAGGGTGATCTCGCCGCCTATGCGCTCGAAGCCGGTCTGGTCACCCAGATCGAAACCCAGGCGGACTTCCGCAAGCGGATGATCGAACGGGTGGGCGAGGACGACGATCACGGCTCGTTCCGGCAGATCGATGCCGGCAGCTATCTGGCCGCTGTCCACGCCGAAAAATCCGCGCGCGGTGCTGACAAGATGGCCGTGGTGATCGTCCAGGGCGAGATCGTCGACGGTGATGGCGAAGACAACAACGCCGGCGGCGACACCATTGCCGATCTGCTCGATCGCGCCCGCCGCGACGACAAGGTCAAGGCAGTGCTGCTGCGGGTCAATTCGCCGGGCGGCAGCGTGTTCGCGTCGGAGAAGATCCGTCGTGGCGTACTGGCACTGCAGGCTGCCGGCAAGCCGGTGGTCGCGTCGATGTCGACTTTGGCTGCGAGCGGTGGTTACTGGATTTCGATGGACGCCGACCAGATCTGGGCCGAGCCGACGACGATCACCGGTTCGATCGGCATCTTCGGCATGATCCCGACCATCAACGAGCCGCTGAACAAGATCGGCATCCACACCGATGGCGTTGGCACCACGCCGCTGGCCGGCGCCTTCCGTATCGACCGGCCGCTGGCCGACAGCGTCAAGACGCTGTTCCAGCTGCAGATCGAGAAGGGCTATCGCAACTTCATCGAAGGCGTGGCCAAGGGCCGCGAGATTCCGGTCGAGCAGGTCGATACCATCGCGCGCGGCCGGGTCTGGAGCGGCAAGGCGGCGAAGGAACTTGGCCTGGTCGATTCACTCGGCAGCTTCCAGGATGCGGAAACGGCGCTGGCACAACTCGCCAAGCTCACTCCCGGCCGCTATCAGCTCAACGAGATGCAGCCGGATCGTGATCTGTTCAAGCAACTGCTCGGCGATCTGTTCGGCAAGGGGCAGGGCATGAGCGGCCAAGGGAATATTTATGGTGCGCTTCTGGGCCAGCTTCCGGGTGGCGCCTTGGCGGCACCAGCGCGGGCGATCGGCGATGCCGTGCGTCGTCTCGACGATCCGCAGCGCGTCTACGCCTACTGCTTCTGCACGCCGGAACTTGGCGGGCGCTGAGCGAGACGATTTAGAGAAATTTCGAGTCGGCGGCGTCGCTCGGTACCGCCGGCTTGGAGCCAGCTTCCTGGCGGACTTCCGCCAGCTCGCGACGCAGTTCAGCCAGCTCCAGCAGCACCTGGCCGATGCCGGTTTCGTTCTTCAGGTTGACCCGGTAATCGGCTTCCGCGTGCAGGCGTTCCTTCAGCACCTGCCGGTTCTGACTCATCATCAGCAGCGGGCCTTGCACGGCGACCAGAAAGGCCAGGAAGAAGTTGAAGAACTGGTATGGATAGGGATCGAACTGCAGGCCTGGCACGGCGTTGACGCCGGTCCAGATCGCCGTTGAAACAATCAGCAGGATCAGGAACGACCAGCTGCCGTTCCATTGCGCCACCTGATCGGCCAGCTTCTGCGACCAGGTCTGCTGCTCGTCGGATTCGCGGTTGATATCGCGGGACGCCGGCGTGCCGAGCAGTTCGGCGGCGCTGCGCAGCCGCCGGGACATCACCGCCAGCATCGAGATGCCGATTCGCGGCGAATGATCGAGCTGAGCGATGAAGCTGTCGCGGGTCAGTTCAACCAGCTCGGCGCCGTGAGGTACGTCGACGCTGGCGCTACGCGGCTCATTGTCGATCAGCGCCATTTCGCCGAAGAACTCGCCGTCGCCCAGTTCCTGCAGCACCACCGGCGTCGCACCCGGCTGCGTGGCCGGCAGCAGCACGCGCACCTTGCCACTGACGACGATGAACATCGAGCCGCCGTGCTCGCCCTTCGAGAACAGCAAGGTGCCGGGCGCAACCTTGCGCGGTAGCAGCAGCTGTTCCAGCTCGCCGAGATCGCTGTCGGAAAAGCCCTGGAACAGCGGCACGCGCTTCAGCAGTTGCAGATAAGCAGTCACCGGAACATTCCCCGACATGGCCTTGGCTACGACTCGGACGGTCGCTCTACAAGCATTGTGCGCTTCGCCCGCCGAACCTCGTCAGGTGAAGCGCATCGACAGATCGACGGCGCGGACGTGCTTGGTGATGGCGCCGATCGAGATGCGATCGACACCGGTTTCAGCGATTGCGCGAATGTTCGCCAAGCTGGCGCCGCCGGAGTATTCGATCAGCGTGCGGCCGCCGGCAGCGCGGTGGGCCTGGGTCAGACGCACGGCGGCGATCAGTTCGGAATCAGCGAAATCGTCGACCAGCAGCAGGTCGACGTCCTGATCCAGAGCGATGCGGGCTTCGTCCAGGGTTTCCGCTTCGGTCATCAGCGGCACACCGGAACCGAGTGCCCGCGCGGCGGCGATCGCTTCGGCGATGCCACCGGCTGCGGCGATGTGGTTTTCCTTGATCAGGATGCCGTCATACAGGCCGATGCGATGGTTGACGCCACCCCCGCAGAGCACCGCGTACTTCTGGGCGTTGCGCAGGCCGGGCAAGGTCTTGCGGGTATCGACGATCGCCGCACCGGTGCCGGCCACGGCGTCGACGTATTCGCGCACCGCAGTCGCGGTGCCGGATAGCGACTGCAGGAAGTTCAGCGCCGTACGCTCACCGGTCAGCAGGCTGCGCGCCGAGCCTTGCAGGCGATAGAGCACCTGGTCGGCGGTGACGAGCTGGCCGTCATTGACCAGCCATTCGAGCTGTACCTCGGCGTCGATCTGTGCAAACACCGCATCGACCCAGGCCCGGCCGCAGATCACCGCGTTTTCGCGCGAGATCACTCGTGCATTGGCCTGCTGATCGGCAGGTACCAGACGCGCCGTGTGATCGCCGCTGCCCAGATCTTCGGCAATCGCCTGGGCGACGACGGTGTCGAGATCGTTGACATAGGCCGGCAGCGCCATCGCCATGCTCACGTGCACGCTCACTTCGAAAGCAGATGTTCGAGCAACGCCATCTGCGCCCACATGCGGTTCTCGGCCTCATCCCAGACCACGCTCTGCGGCCCGTCGATGACTTCCGCAGACACTTCCTCACCGCGATGCGCCGGCAGGCAATGCATGAAGATCGCATCACGTTTGCCGCGTGCCATCAGCTCGGCGTCGATCTGGTAATCGGCGAAGGCGGCGACCCGGCGCTGGTATTCAGCTTCCTGGCCCATGCTGGTCCAGGTGTCGGTGACCAGCAGATCGGCGCCGTTGGCGGCGAAGCTCGCGCCGCGCAATAGCTCTACGTGACTGCCGGCTGCGGCGACGATGTCGGCCGCTGGTTCGAAGCCCTTGGGGCTGGCGATGCGCAGCTTGAAGTCGAACAGCCTGGCGGCTTCGATCCAGGAATGACAGACGTTGTTGCCGTCGCCGATCCAGGCTGCAACCTTGCCCTTCGGATCGCCGCGGTGCTCGAACCAGGTCTGCATGTCGGCCAGTAGCTGGCAAGGGTGATGGATGTCCGACAGGCCGTTGATCACCGGCACGCGGGAGGCCGAAGCCAGCGCTTCCTGATCAGCTTGGGAATCGTTGCGGATCATGATCGCGTCGCACATCCGCGACAGTACTTTCGCCGTGTCCTCGATCGGTTCGTCGCGGCCGAGCTGGGTCGCATTCGAATGCAGGAACAGCGCGTGGCCACCGAACTTGGCCATGCCGGCTTCGAAACTGACGCGAGTGCGCGTCGAGTTCTTGGTGAAGATCATCGCCAGCGTCTTGCCCGCAAGCACGCCGTTTCGCGTCGGGCCGGACTTCTTCATCTCGATGGCGCGCAGCACGATGGCGCGCAGTTCGTCGGAAGTGAAGTCGCTGAGCTTGAGCAGGTGACGAGTCATCTCGAAATCCGGTGGAGCGCGGCCCGGGTCACGGCGGGCAGCGGGTCATGCAAAGTCTGAAAGAGAGGGTGAACGGCCAAAAACAAAAAGGGTCGCAACCGGCGACCCTTTCAACCATAAATGAACCGGGCGGCGTCCGTCCACGCGGGACGGACGTGCCCGATCTGCTGCGATCAGCTCAGGTTCTTCTCGACGAATTCCCAGTTCACCAGCGACCAGTAATGCTCCAGGTAGGT